>DGWH01000107.1:0-14464 GCA_002395225.1 Christensenella sp. UBA4263 | reverse complement strand
TCCGGCATATTGCAGTCCATCAGCACAAGATGGTATGGCTGGCGCTTGCCGTGCTGGATGTCGATCATGTGGATGGCATCAAGACCGCTAAAGCACATATCTGCCCTGATCCCCACTTTATCCAGTACTGATTTTGTGTATTTTGCGGAGTTAGGGTTGTCATCCACCACAAGAACATACAGATCATGGAGATCGATCAGTTCCTCATTTTCCGACGTTTCTCTCTGCGCACAGTTTTTCAGCGTCACGGTTATCGTGACTTCCGTGCCCACTCCCTTTTCGGACTCCATGTTGATGCTGCCATCCATCATCTCGACCAGATTTTTGGTAATGGTCAGGCCAAGCCCGGTACCGACGGACCGGTTATTACGGCCATTCTCCTGGGAAAAGGCGTCAAAGATCGTTTCAAGCTGTTCCTTATCGATCCCGATGCCGGTATCCTTGATGCGGAAAAGCAATGTCGTCAGATCATTGTATACCGTTGTGCGAGACACCGACATGACAACAGACCCCGGTGCTTCGGTAAACTTGACCGCATTGCCCAGAATCTGGCTGAGCACCTCTTTAAGTTTTGTCTCATCGCCAATGTAATAATCATCTACAGGGCTCAGGGAATGACATTCATAACTGAGCCCCTTTTGACGGCACTGGGACTCGACGGCTGTATTAATCTGCTCCAGCATGGCCGTGAAGTGGAATTCTTCCCGGCGCAGGGACATCTGCCCGGATTCAATCCGGCTCATATCCATTATCCCGTTGATTAGCGCCAGAAGATGCTGCGCACTTTCACCGATTTTCACCAGATAATCCCGGGACTTTTCGCTGAGGGTATCGTCATTGAGCGCCAGGGTATCCAGGCCGATGATGGCGTTCATAGGTGTACGAATCTCGTGGCTCATGCGGGACATGAACGAAAGATCCGTCTTATGGGCCTTTTTCGACTCCTCAAGGCCGGCACTCAGATTACTTTTATGAGCAAGGTCATCCCGGATCTCCCTGTCCACGTCACTGAACGCCATCACAATCTCATGGCATTCCGGGTCCGACGCCCGGGAACTGACCACGCGAAGCTGCTCATAGCGCTCCTCCCCGCCTCTCAGGCCGAGATAACGGCAGACCAGGTTCCGCTCCTTCTTCAAACCGTCCCGGATATTCTCCGGATCGGTGAAACGCAGAAATTCCGGGCGATCCGCCTCCGCGACACGCCTGTCTGCGTATTCCGTGATCCACTTCCGGTACGGCCCTCTGTCTTCCGTCCTGAGCGCAGCCTCTGTCTTCTCATCCGAGCGGTAACACAGAAGTGTGTCATTGTCCAGATCAACGCTGAATATGCTCAAATAGCCGGCAGATAACGCGGCAATCACGTTGCTGGCTGGCTGTTGCTGACACTCTGGGGAAAGGGGCTTCCCCTGTCCGGCGAGCTTTTCTTCATACTGCTGCTGCATTTTCTTTGCCCGTAAGCTCATCAGCAGTCCGGTGATGCCCGCTCCAAGAAGTGCAGCAACAATCACAGATACAGCCGTGCCCGCAGCAGTCCCTGCCGTTTGCGCCTGCCCCTGGGCAACTGCCGTCGTCAATGGCAGCACCGCCATCATTGCCGTCATCCTAAAGAAAAAACGAAAGATAGTCTTATTCTGTCTTTTCATCATTTTCCCCCATTAACCTATGCAGCTCAACGCTCCCGCATTTCATCGGCCCCGTTTACGACAGGCATCACGTAGCACTTTTTCATAGAACATTCAGTGCCGTCATCTTTCCATATTGCCATTCCGGTTAATTGCAGACTATGATCCGGCATCCGTCGGTTTTCGCTTTTCTTTCGAAAAGGTCCTCCGCATAACGCTCCGATATACACCCTGACAGTCCATTGAATCCCCTCATTTTCATTCAGCTCTCCCTTCCCCGCCTGTTTGGTATAAAGTGCCGGGAAACGATTATCTCAGGGAAAAATCTGCCTGTTCATTATAGCGCAAGCCCCTCCGCACAGCAAGAAAAATATAGAAAGAGTCCGCCTTGAAAACAGCCATTTGTCAATTGCAGCACTAAATTCCACCCTGCCTAGCCCAAAAGACCGGATTTACTCTGACGAATGAAAATTCCCTAAAATGTATAATTTGTGTGTGAATCATATATTTACGGTGCTGGCCAATTATGATATCATATTTGTCACTGAACAGACAGTGAAACGCATTCACCAACCGCAACTGGCCTATCACTGATTCGTTATCTTCATGTTTTTTCGCTCCATCAGGGCATGGTGCCTGACTCTCCGGCCAAAAAAAACGGCGCAGGCCAGGCTCAAGCCATAAAAAAGTCTTCCATATTGAAGACCGTGGCAACGATACAGCGAGTGGAAATAACGCAGCCCCCAAAAGAGAAAAAAGCAGAATAAATCAAGACAGAGAGAAGACAAGCCAGGAACAAAGAGAGATTCTCCCGGCAAAGATAAGCCTCCGCGGGTAAAGTCTGGCGTACCCAAGGAGCAAAACGCAGCCAATTAAATAAAGATGGAACACCCAAAAACCTGGACCAAACCCGAAGCGAACCGCAGGCTGAGTCATTACGTGGCGGAATCCAGGAGATAAGGTGCTGTCGTGAGATATTTATCTTTTACCGGTACTAAGTTAGTACCAGTCATCTGGAAACGAATGTTTATCATTCAGGCAATCCCGAAAATGGAGAAATTGTTCACAATATCCGGAATTACGTAAATAAATACAGGAGGAATAGCGATGCATCGCAGCGGAGATGACAACGCATTACAATACCTTGATTTTACGGTAATCGATATTCTGGTCATGCAGTTGAGCTGTCTGCTCATGTATTGGATCACGCGGGGCGGGATTATTTATCAGGATCCCCAATTTCGTTTTTTAGCCTATGCCTTTCTCGTTGCGCAGATCTCCCTCGGTATGTTTTCCGATAACTACAGCGGAGCGCTCAGCCGGGATGCCAAAGGGGAACTCACACATATACTCCTCTATACTCTGGAGCTCTGGCTGGCCTGTTTGCCCTTTGTCCTTCTAGCGCGGATTCCTTTCAGTTTTGTTCAGCTGATACTGGTCATTGTTTTCTTTATCACGCTGGATTTCGGCGGGCGGCTGCTTAATAAACGTCTGCGCGCGCGCCTGACCCACAAGGTTCGGAAAGTGGTGCTGATTACCTCCAGCGAACTTGTCCGCCGGGCTATCATCAAAATCGGCAAAAGCAAAACGGGCACAACCTATGAGATCATCGCAATCTGTCTCACAGACAACAGGGATATCAGCCACTTTAAAGATCTGAATCTCCCTGTCTACCACACCACCGACCCGGATCTGCTGGACAAGCTTGTGACCCAGTGGATTGATGATGCCTTCTTCCTGGCAGGGATTAAAACAGGCTATCTCAGCACCCTGATAGAGGACTTTATCACCATGGGAATCACCGTGCATTACAGCCTGTCGGCCATGAATGACTTTGCCTCTGCCAACGTGGGCGTACAGAGTCTGGGAGATTACAAGGTCATTACCAATTCCGCCCTGCTGGTCACCCCCCGGGCTGCTTTATTCAAGCGAACCATGGACATTATCGGCGGTCTGGCCGGCCTGATGGTGACGGCTGTTCTGTTCATCTTTATCGCTCCCGCCATCTATATCAAGTCCCCCGGCCCGATTTTCTTCAAGCAGAAGCGCATCGGACAAAACGGAAAGGTTTTTGAGATGTACAAATTCCGCAGCATGTATATGGACGCGGAAAAGCGCAAAGCAGAACTGATGGCCCGGAACAAGGTACAGGACGGCATGATGTTCAAAATGGACGACGACCCCCGCATTATCGGCAGTGAAAAGAAGGATAAAAACGGGAAACCCAAGGGAATTGGAAACTTTATCCGCAAAACCAGTCTGGATGAGTTTCCGCAGTTCCTGAACGTACTTAAGGGAGAAATGAGTCTCGTCGGCACCCGCCCGCCCACACTGGATGAATGGTCAAAATACTCCCCGCACCACAGAGCCCGTATGTCCGTCAGGCCCGGCATCACCGGTATATGGCAGATCAGCGGCAGAAGTGAAATCACCGATTTTGAGGAAGTTGTCATGCTGGACAGAAAGTACCTGCAGAACTGGACGCCTCTGCTGGACGTTAAAATTCTCTTCAAAACCGTCATGATCGTCCTCAAACGCGACGGCGCATCGTGATATCAAACGAAGCGTCCAATAAACGGTGCCGGCTAAACTTGTTGCCTGATTGCCACACACTATGCCTCTTTGTATTGCTTTCTGTAAAACCTCCGGATGACAATACAAAGAGGCGCAACCGCGTATATCCTTCCGATTGCACCTGATTGCGCATACCTGTTTGGTATGCGTTTTTCTTATCTGTCACTCCATGGAGGGGATTCAGCAATCCTCCGATGCACAAAACAGGTTTGGGACGCACGATCAGGCGTCCCAAACCTGTTCTGTATCTCTCCCTTACTGCAGCTTCGCGGAAAAATCCGCCAGCACTTCAGAGATTTTAATCTGCTGCGGACAGACCTGTTCACAGCTCCGGCACTGCAGGCAGGCCTGCGGCCGCTTGTCCTCTGGCAGGGCGCTCAGCGCCATCGGGGCGATGAATCCGCCTCCGGTATACGCATGTTCATTGTACAGAGACAAAAGATACGGAATATCCAGACTCATCGGGCAATGGCTGACACAATAGTGGCAGGCCGTGCAGGGAACCGTGCCGCGGGAGAGCATCTGTCCGGCAATATCCATCAGCGTCTTCATCTCTGCTTCCTTCAGTGGCTTGTCCTCGGCAAAGGTGGCAAGATTTGCCTCCAGCTGTTCCTGACTGGACATTCCGGAGAGAATCACGGTAACGCCAGGGATGCTCTCAAGGAAGCGGAATGCCCATGCGGGAATCTCCTCATCAGGCCGCAGCGCTTTCAGTGCCGCTTCATGTTCCGGCTGGAGCTTTGCCAGTTTGCCGCCGCGCAGAGGTTCCATTACCCAGACCGGAATGTTCCACTCCCGGAGGAGCTCCACTTTCTCTTTTCCGTGCTGGAATGTCCAGTCCAGATAGTTGAGCTGCAGCTGACAGAACTCCATATCCCTGCCATAGGCATCAAGGAAGCGTTTCAGGACATCCAGTTCCCCATGGCAGGAAAAGCCCAGGTGTTTGATGCGTCCCTGACGTTTCTGCTCCATCAGATAGCTGTAAATGCCGTATTTTTCATCATCCAGATAGGCATCTATGTTCATTTCGCACACATTGTGGAAGAGGTAGAAATCGAAATACTCTACCCCGAGTTTCTCCAGCTGGCGCGGGAAGATTTCCTTTACCCTGCCCCAGTTGGACGCATCATAGCCGGGAAACTTGGTCGCCACATAAAAGCTTTCCCGCGGATAACGGGCCAGTGCCTTTCCCATGACCAGTTCAGAGTTTTCCCCATGATACCCCCAGGCAGTATCATAGTAGTTTATGCCGTTTTTCATGGCCGTGTCCACCATGCGCAGTGCGGCGGCTTCATCAATCCGGCTGTCATCTCCGCCCAGCACCGGCAGGCGCATTGCACCAAACCCCAGCATCGAGAGCTTCAGGTCCTGAAAATTCCTGTAAATCACGCGTTCTTCCTCCTTGTTTTTAAAAGCTGCTCACTGAATATTCATAAATTCTCTGACACTGGCATTATATCATCCCTCAACAGGTTGTGCCAATGGTTATAATGAATATCATGATATTCCTTCAGAGCATTTCATGGAAATGGCCGTTCCACCATTGGGCAAGGCCGGTGCCTCACCCGTCCGTTTTCCCGCTGTCTGTTTCCCGCTTTGCAATTGCCAACCTCGCTCAACTGTGTTAAAATCTCTACTATTCAGTGAAGTTCATTTCTCATTATCGGTTCCGGTCAGTCGTCCGGAGCTTTTCCATATGCCTGCCCATTGGGCACAAGTACATCGCGGAGGTTTTGTCGCACATGTCCCTCACAACCCTGATTGCCTTTTCCATCGGTCTGTCCCTGGTCTATTATCTGTGTCCGGGACGTTTTCGCCAGACGCTGCTGCTCCTTGCCAGCCTGGCCTATTATGCTTACTGCGGCATCCGTGCCGTGCCCTTCCTGCTGATCACCGGGATGAGTACCTGGCTCGGTGCCAGGGCCATTGCCTCCATCGGGCTGCAGCACAAAAACTTTCTGAAGGAACACCGGGCGGAACTCAGTCAGGAACAGAAGAAAGCGGCCAAACAGAAAAGCCGCGGAAAACAGCGCATAATTTTCATCGCGGTTCTTCTTCTCAATTTCGGCATGCTGGCCCTGTTTAAATACACCAATAATTTTCTGGAATTCCTGAGCACCCTTTCCCATCAGCCCTTCAGGCCGCTTAATCTGCTCCTTCCCCTGGGCATTTCGTTTTATACCTTTCAGTCCACCGGTTACCTGATGGACATCTATAACGGCAAATATGCCCCGGAGGCCAATCCTCTGCGGTATCTCCTCTTCGTTTCCTTTTTCCCTCAGCTCATTCAGGGCCCTATTGCCCGGTTTGATCAGCTCGGAAAACAGTTTACCGAAGATCATCCCTTTGATCTTGACCGGTATGAGCGGGCACTTTTGCTCATGCTCTGGGGATTCTTTAAGAAACGGGTCATCGCTGACCGGGCCCTTCTTCTGGTGGATGGCGTTTTCTCCAATTCCGGTGTCTACGGCGGCGCCGTCATTGTGACTGCCGTGCTCTTTTATTCCCTCCAGCAATACTGCGACTTTTCCGGCGGAATCGACATTGCCATCGGCATTGGCGAACTGTTCGGCTTTCAATTGCCGCCCAATTTCCGCAGGCCGTATTTTGCCGTGTCCCTGACCGATTTCTGGCACAGATGGCACATCAGCCTCGGCAACTGGATGCGGGATTACGTCTTTTATCCCTTTGCGCTCAGCCGGCCTGTCGCTGCGTTGTCCAAACGCCTCAAGGCCCGGCATCCCCAGCTTTCACGAACCCTGCCAGCCGCCCTGGGAAACATTCTGATTTTCCTCCTGGTAGGCATCTGGCACGGACTCCAGATGAACTATATTCTGTGGGGTCTCTACAACGGCTGCATTCTTGCCTTTACAGCACTGGCAGATCCTTTCTACAAACAATGGAACGAACGCAATCACGCCCTCGCTGCCTCAAAAGGCTTCTATGTCTTTCGGGTGCTCCGAACCTTTCTCGTGGTGAACATCGGGTGGTATTTTGACCGGGCTGAGACGGCGGCAGAGGCTGTCCGGATGCTGATCCGGAGTTTTACCGCCTTCAGCTGGTCCGAAATAACTTCCGGCATCCTGCTTGAATTCGGTCTCAAGCTCCACGATTTCAACGTTCTGGTTTTCTCCACCCTCGTTCTCCTGCTCGTTTCCATTCTCGGCGAACGGGGACACAATGTCCGTCAGCTCATTTTCTCACGTCCCCTGCCGCTTCGCTGGCTGATTCTCATGGCTTTCATGTATCTCACGCTTGCCTTCTTTATGACAACCGGCGGCGGTTCTGCCGATTTCCTCTATGCCGTTTTCTGATTCATGCATGTCTTTCTGTTAAAGCGTTTTCTGCGTTTGCTTGTCTTTCTGATTCTCTTCCTGCTGCTGGCTTTTGCCGGAAACTGGATTTTTGTCCGGCCGGATACCTTTGCGGTACTCACTCTGCAGGATCTTCGCCATACGCCGGATGCCGAGCTTGTTTTCGTCGGTTCCTCTGTCGTCCGCAACCACATTAACCCTGAAATCCTGCGTGAGGAAACCGGAAAGCTGGCCATGAATGCCGGCATCCCCTGTCTGTCCCTGCCGGGAGCCATTGCTCTCACGGAGGATCTGTACAGAAGCTGCCGGCCGGAGACGATCGTGCTGGTTCTGGAGCCTTCCCTGTTTGAGGCAGATGAAGAGGACATTGAAGCTGAAAATATCCTGATGCCCTATCTGCAGGGAATGGATACGCGCCTGCACTATTACCGGACGCTGGTTCAGCAGGATCACCGGTATCTGGACCGGCTCTTTCTCTACCGCACCTTTCCCATACGGTCCGTAACGGAAATGTTCCGGACACTGTCCATGCATCTTTGCCCTCAGAGGATTGATCCGGCGCCGGTCAGTCAGAAAGACCGGGCCGGGCACTATGAAACACGGGGATTTGTCCGCTTTTCGACAGAGCCCTGTCCCGAGAAAGTCCTGCGCCAGGCATTCCGCCGCGAACCGCCAGTCAGTGACTATTCCATCCGGCCGGAAACTGTTTCCCTTCTGAAACAGTACCGCGACCTGACAAGGATGCACGGCTCACATCTGCTGATTCTGCTCTTTCCGAATATCAGCGCCGCCTACCTGTCCTCCCCCGGAATTCTGGGTTACAGTCTGAGCCTTGAACGCTTCTGTGCGGAGGAGAATATTCCGTTTATCAACTTCGGCATGGCAGGCCCCGACCTTCTTCCCTCTCTCGATCCCTACTACTATGATCCGTATCATTTCGGCGGAGATGGTGTGGACCTGTTCTCGCATGCCCTGGGCCGCTGCCTGCGCCTCCTCTCAGAGGAGCAGGACATCTCGCCGCTGTTTTATCCGGATAAGTGGCCCTTCCTTCTGAGTCTGAATCCGCTTCCCAACGTCTGGATTGACCGTTATGAGGGACAGTGGAATTATTCCTGGGAGCAGGCACCTGGGGACCTGCCGGTGCTGCAGGAGGATCAGGTCCTGTTTCTGGCCAACACCAATCACCTGCCCGGCGCCATCCCGCTGTATGCCTTTGCCGCCGTCGGCAGTGACGGCAGCGAAACTTTCCTGACGGAGTACCGGCCAAATGGCATGCTCGTTCTGAACCGTTCGGAGGTGCCGGCGCATCTTCGCGTCTACGCCCGGCTGCAGAACAATTCCAGCCTGCCCCCGGTTTCAAATGACTTTCCCGAATCATCTGATCATTTTTTCTTTGGAGGAATCCGTGAACAAACCGTCAACTGAAGCGGACAGAAAGACACGCAATCGAAAAGGATTCATTCGCGCCTTTCTGTTTCTTGTCTGTTTTCTGCTCTTTTTGTACTTTGCCAACCACAACCTGATTGAAACCGACCTGATTTCCGGTTCGACCGTTCGGGAAATGCAGGCACGGGATGACATTGAGCTCGCCTTTGTTGGTTCATCCGTTGTGCTTTACCATATGAATCCGGAGATCGTGAAAGAGGAAACCGGGCTCACTGCCTTCAACTGTGCCATCCACAGCGCCCTGATTCCGGGTGATCTGGCCATGACGCGGGAAATGTATAAGACCAGTCATCCGAAGTGGATCGTGCTGGTTCTTGAACCGTATGCACTGAACACCGCCAAGGAATCCATTGAGGCTGAATGCCGGATGGCCCCGTTCCTCACCGGCACGGACACGCTCCTTGAATACTATCTGAATGCCTCCAGGATTGACCATGCCTATATTGACCGCGCGTTCATTCCGCGCAAGATGTTCCCCAAGTCCATCCGCGGCATTCTGAAAACCCTGCATACCAAACGGGATGCCGCCGGTGCCATGATAAAGTATGCCGACTGTCTCAATCCGAAGGAAACCTACATGGGCTCCGGTTATGTGCGCCATGCTCCGGACCCGGAGAGCCTGAACAGTGACCTGCGCGTTCTCATGTACCGCGAGGACAATGTCGGAAACTACTATCCGCTCCTGGATGATACCGTAACCCTTCTGCGGATGTACCGGAAAATCGTGGAAGAGGAATACGGTGCCAGACTGATGATCATCATCACGCCCGAGCATACCAGCCACACGCTGGCCACTCCCTCGTATCTTCCCTACTGTCAGTCTCTCATGCGGTTCTGTCAGGAAGAAAGCATTCCCTGCTTTAACTTCCAGTACGCCAGGCCCGAGCTTATGCCCTGTCTGGATGAGTATTTCTTTGACGTCTATCACATGTCCGGCGAGGGCTCTGACCTCTTTACAAAGTCTTTCTGCCGTGTGTTCAACGCCGTGAAAAACGGCGAGGATGTATCCGGTCTCTTCTACGGAAATGACTGGCAGTATCTGGATTCCCTGCACGGCATCACCAACACCTGGCTGTGGCCCGATGGAAAGGACACCTTCAAAGCAGACTGCAACATCGACTGGCATTCCAGTCCGGAATACCGTTTTGTCTATCTGGATGCAGACGGAAACGAAACCCTCCTGCGGGATTACGGCGAGGATCCGGTGCTGCATACCGCTTATCCCGGCACCGGGAATCTTCGGGTATACGCCCGCATTCAGGGTGAGGAGCAGGATCCGGATACCTATTTCGATTATCCGGCAGACTTCGATTTTGCCAGAAGAATGCGTACCTTTGAGTATTAACACTTGGCCCGGAAAGGAGCAATCGCTTGAAACGCCTTATTCCTGATTATCTGGATGCCACCGCATCCCTTTTTCCTGAGCAGACCGCCTTTACAGATCCTCAGCAGTCGATCTCATTTCGTGACCTGCTCATCTCGGTCAGACGGATCGCATCAGGGCTGATTCCCCATGTCCAGCCCCGCTCCATCATCTGTTTCTATATGGATAAATCCGTCAGAACGATCTGCAGTTTCTTTGGTGCCGTGTATGCCGGCTGTGCCTATTCCCAGCTGAATCTCCGGCACCCGGGGCCCAGGATTCTTTCCATCATTGAAACCACGCAGACCCCGCTTGTCGTTACGGATTCAGAGCACCTGAATGCGCTGCGTGAATTCGGGTACGGCGGTCCGGTGCTGCTGATCGATGACCTTCTGGCCGCGCCGGAAACTCCCGAACCGCTGGCACAAAGACGCGCCGGCATGCTGGATATTGATCCCCTGTACGTCAACTTCACCTCCGGCTCTACCGGCACGCCAAAGGGAGTCGTCATCAGCCACCGCAATGTCATTGACTTCATTCCCGATTTTACCCGCATCTTTGGCATTACCCATGAGGATGTTCTGGCCAACCAGGCGCCTTTTGACTTTGATGTATCCGTCAAGGATATTTACAGCGGCATCATGACCGGTGCAGAGGTCCTGATCGTCCCCACGCCCTATTTCACCCAGCCGGTTGTCCTCATGGATTACCTGTGTGATCATCATGTCACCGTCATGGTCTGGGCCGTCAGTGCCCTCTGCTTCCTGACCACCATGAATGCTCTCCAGTACCGGACACCGGACAGGCTCCGGATGATCCTCTTCTCAGGGGAAGCCATGCCCATCAAGCACCTGAACAAACTGAAGCGCGCACTGCCGGATTGTACCTACGTCAACCTGTACGGTCCCACAGAGATCACCTGCAACTGCACGTACTATATTGTCGACCGTGAATTTGCTGAAAATGAAGCCCTGCCCATTGGTATCCCCTTCCCGAATGAGCGTGTATTCCTGCTGGATGAACAGGATCACGAGGTAACCGAATCCGGTGCATCCGGCGAGATCTGCGTCTCCGGCTCCTGTGTCGGTCTGGGTTATCTGCGCAATCCGGAGCGCACGGCTGCCGCCTTTGTTCAGAACCCGCTGAACACGGCCTGGAACGAGATCATCTACCGGACCGGCGATCTGGCCAGAATCAACGAAAGAGGCGAAATCGTCTACACCAGCCGGAAAGACTTCCAGGTAAAACACATGGGTCACCGCATTGAACTGGGCGAGATTGAAACACAGCTTTCGGCAGTCGATGGCATTGATCGTGCCGTCTGTCTGTATTATCACGAAAAAAGCAAGATTCTTGCCTTCCTTACCAGTGCCGTTCAGGATAAAGTGGCCATTTCGGAAGCGCTGCGCGTTTCACTGCCGGAGTACATGATTCCGAACATCTACGTTTTCGTCGAAAGCATGCCGCTCAATAAAAACGGAAAGATCGACCGTCAGGCGCTGATGCAGTCCTATCTCGAGAAAAAGGGAGGCAAACGCGGATGAACACGGCAGTGCTGCAGCAGATTGCCCAAACCTACGGTACCCCCGCCTATGTTTTTGATCTTCCCGAACTGGAAAGCCGGGTCAGCGCCATTCGGAACATCCTTCCGGCCTCTGTCGGGCTGTGCTATTCCATAAAGGCCAACCCGTTTCTGGTCTCCTCCATGGACAAATCCATCGGGCTGCTTGAGGTCTGCTCCCCGGGTGAGCTGGAAATCTGTATCCATAACAGCATCGATCCCTCGCACATCCTTCTGTCCGGCGTCAGCAAAACCGCCCCGGATATCGAACGCGCCATTGAATACGGCGTACGCCTGTTCACCTGCGAATCCCTCCTGCATGTAACACTTCTTGAGGCGGCAGCCGCCAGGCACAGACTGACCCTTCCGGTCCTCCTCCGCCTCACGGCCGGTTCTCAGTTTGGCATGGATCTCTCGGATCTCGAGCACGTGATTGCCAGCCGGGCACAGCTTCCGCATCTTCAGATTGAAGGCATTCATTACTTCTCCGGAACACAGCGAAAGAAGCTGCAGGACCAGCGAAAAGAACTCCTGTATCTTTCTGACATCTGTACGCATCTCCGGGAAGCCTTTGGCTTCACTGTCCGGAAAATCGAATACGGTACAGGTCTGTATTATCCCTACTTCATCAACGAGGACCGAAGCGATACCCTGGCTCCTGTCCGTGAACTCGCTCCGGACCTTGCTCATCTGGCAGAACAGGTTCAGCTGACGATTGAGATGGGCCGTTTCTTTGCCTCGTCCTGCGGGACATTTCTCACCACCGTCCAGGATACAAAAATCAATAAGGGACAGGCCTACGCGATCCTGGATGGCGGAATTCATCACCTCAACTATTATGGGGGAAGCATGGGAATGCGGATTCCTGAAATCACGCGGATTCCCGCAAAAGAACCCGATGCACAGGGAACCGAAGCATCCTGGATGCTGTGCGGATCACTTTGTACCACGGCAGATATTCTCGTGCGTTCATACAACACCAAAAACCTCGAAATCGGCGATATACTCGCCTTCCATGACTGCGGTGCGTATTCCGTCACAGAGGCGCCTGCCCTGTTTCTCAGCAGAAAGATGCCTGCCATTCTCCTTCTGTCCGCATCCGGGTTCACTCAGGTCAGACCGTCTCTTGACAGCTGGAAAATGAATACCCTGCAGGAACCAGTCAAAAAATGAATGGTACAGCTGCATTCCCCGGAATATAAACAGCGAGGAAAAGCGTTCATCTGCACATAGATCACGAAATCCAGTGACATCGTCAATAAAGCAACATCCATAAAACAGACAAAGCTCCCTAAAAAGGGAGCTTTGTCTCATATTGCGGTGTATTTGTCGAATCATCGCCGTCCGGCAAAGGGGTCTCAGTACTTTACACGGTCCACGAGATCGGTATATTTCACAAGCATATAACCTGTTGCCGTTACCGTTTTTTCGTCCTCCATGTTCGGATTCGTTACAATATTTGCACGAACAGAAATGTAATACTGGTCATCATCTCCAAGAATAAGCTCCAGCACATCTACATCCGTGCCGCCTTTTACAACCGATTTGGATTTCTCTCCGGCACTTCCCGGAAGTGTTCTCAGGTTGATATCACGTCCGATTACTTTTGCAATGGCCGGAAGCGGCTTATCTCCGTTGTAAACATCATCCAGGATTTCCGTTTCTGATGCTCCGACGGCAATGGCCTCTTCATGAATGCGTTTTAATTCGTCTTCACTCAGATCCTTCAGGTCCGTATATTTGATCGGAACGTATCCCTGGACAAACTTGATCCCGGCAGATTCATTCTTGTTTGTCAGCTGAAGGGCCTTCTGACTGATACGAACATACCACGCACCGGAACGTGAATCTTTATATATGCCGAAAATACTGAGTATTTCATCCGGGCCCACATTATCCGGACCATTTTTCCCGTTTTCATTCGGTTCAGGCCGCAGCAGAATCTTTGACCTCGTTGTGACAATGGTTACCGGCAGATCCTCGAGACGCCCGTGCTTTGCTGAGGATGATGCTTTTCCATCTTTGCTGTCTGTCTCCGCACCACCCGTGCTGCAGTTCAGTAAGAATGCTTCACGTGAGTAGCGCTCACCGGCTCCTGCACAAACCTTGAAATCATACTTTGTATTTTTCGTCAGTCCTGAGAATGTGACCTCCGGATACCTGACCCGGATTGTATCCCATCCATCTTCTTGATCTTCGCTCTCTTTTATGCTTGCCTCATAGAACTCTGCACCTTCCACCATTTCCCATGCAAGCGTGATCTCTGTCTCCTTGACCTCTGCTGCTGAAAGGCCTTTGACAGAATCGATAGCCGTAATGCCTGATGAAGGCAATGACTGAACCGATTCAACTGCTTTTTCCGGTGTTGCCGTCAGCTTTCCTGTCTTTGTCAGACCCGGTGTTGCTGTCGGTTTAACGGTCGGTGTCGGTTTCGGTGTCGCCGTCGGTCTTGCCGTCGGTGTCGGTTTCGGCGTTGCCGTCGGCTTGACTGTTGGTGTCGGGCTCGGTGTCGCCGTCGGTTTAACCGTCGGCGTCGGTCTCGGTGTCGCCGTCGGCTTGACCGTTGGCGTCGGGCTCGGCG
>DGWH01000037.1 GCA_002395225.1 Christensenella sp. UBA4263 | reverse complement strand
TTAAATTGAGACCTGCAAAGGAGCGGCCCTGTCGCGCAGCGACAGTTAAATCAAATCCAGGCCTCATGCTATGCTGCTCCGGCAAATGCTCAACAGTGAGGCCTGCAAAGGAGGATTGCATTAAATGGCAGCTCAGGATGAAGTGAAAATTGTCTTCGGTTATTTCGAGCGCAAAGGAAATGCCCTTTGCTACCGTTACGAGTCTGAACGGCTGATCATTGAACCATGGGGCGCAGACAGTCTTCGCGTACGGGCGTGGAAAACCCCCGAAATGGATCCGCAGGACTGGGCACTGCTCCCCCCTCAGAATTCCGGAAATCCCGTCATTGTCGTCCAGGAGGACGGCGGGAGCATTACAAACGGAAAAATCCGGGCAGAGATCAACCTGATCGGCCGCATCACGTTCTATAACGAACGCGGCGAGATTCTCCTGCAGGAATATCTGCGCAACCGCCGGGATATGTTCGGGGACACCTGCTCTTCTCTGGAGGTGGAAGCCCGTGAATTCAAACCGATGATCGGCGCAGATTACCGGCTTACCATGCGGTTTATTTCAAACCCTTCCGAAAAGATCTACGGCATGGGCCAGTATCAGCAGCCTTATCTGGATCTGAAAGGCGCGGATCTTGAACTGGCTCAGCGCAATTCCCAGGCAAGCGTCCCGTTCATGCTCTCCAGTCTCGGCTATGGCTTTCTCTGGAACAACCCGGCCGTGGGACGCGTCACGTTCGGAAAGAACATCACGACCTGGGAAGCCGAATCGACAAAGAAACTGGATTACTGGATCACGGCCGGTAATAGTCCGGCGGAAATTGAAGAGGCCTATTCCGCTGCCACCGGGCGGGTTCCCATGATGCCCGAGTTTGCCATGGGCTACTGGCAGTGCAAGCTTCGCTATCAGACGCAGGAGGAGCTCCTTGAGGTCGCCCGTGAGTTCAAACGCCGGGGTATCCCCATCTCCGTCATCGTATGCGATTTCTTCCACTGGCCGCTGCAGGGTGAATGGAAATTTGACCCGACTTACTGGCCCGATCCGGATGCCATGATCCGGGAGCTCAAGGAAATGGACATTGAACTCATGGTCTCCATCTGGCCGACGGTGGATTACCGAAGTGAAAACTTCGAGGAGATGAAAGGGAAAGGCCTCCTCATCCGGGTGGATAAGGGGTATCCCATCTCCATGGACTTCCAGGGAAACACCCTGCACTTTGACGCCACCAATCCCGAAGCACGGGAATACATCTGGGAAAAAGCAAAACAGAACTATTATGACAAAGGCATCCGCATTTTCTGGCTGGATGAGGCGGAACCTGAGTACACCTATTATACATTCGACAATTTCCGTTACCATCTCGGGCCTGACATTCAGGTCGGCAATATCTATCCGGTCATGTATGCCCGCGCGTTCTATGAGGGCATGGCCAAGGCCGGTCAGGAAAACATCCTCAACCTGCTGCGGTGTGCCTGGGCCGGCAGTCAGAGGTACGGTGCGCTGGTCTGGTCCGGGGATATCAAGTCCTCCTTTGCCAGCATGAAGAATCAGGTTGCCGCCGGACTGAATATGGGCATCGCCGGCATCCCCTGGTGGACAACGGATATCGGCGGCTTCTTCGGTGCCAATGTCCATGATCCAGCCTTCCACGAGCTCCTGATTCGCTGGTTCGAGTACGGCTGCTTCTGCCCCGTCATGCGCATGCACGGCTATCGCTGGCCCCTGATGCCCCAGGTCGGAACAACCGGCGGTGCCACCTGCATTTCCGGTTCCCCGAATGAACCCTGGAGCTATACGGACGAAGTCCTTGAGATTCTGACCCGTTACATCCGTCTGAGAGAAAAACTGAAGCCCTACATTGCGCTGCAGATGCAGTCCGCCCATGAAAAAGGCACACCGGTTATGCGTCCCCTGTTTTATGATTTTCCCGGGGATCCGGCGGCCTGGAACATCGAGGACCAGTATATGTTCGGACCGGATGTTCTGGTGAAACCGGTGACCGATGCCGGTGCGCGCACGGTGTGCGTCTATCTCCCTGCCGGTCAATGGCAAAACGCCTGGACCGGGGAAACCTTCTCCGGAGGACAGACGATTGAGACAGATGCACCGCTTGATCAGATCCCGCTCTTTACCCGCAACGGATTTACTCTGCCGATTGATTAAACAGAAAGAATACCAGGAGGTTCACCATGGATAAAAAAATGATTGGCGCCATTCTCCCCGGCAACAGCACCGTCGAACTGAAAGAATTCCCCATGCCGACACCCGGTTACGGCCAGGTGGTCGTCAAGACCAAAGCCTCCACCATCTGCGGAAGCGATATCCGCGCCATCTTTCGCGCCCACGTCGGAAAGGGCGCGGAGGGCTATATTCCCGGGATGATTGCCGGGCATGAGCCCTGCGGCATCATTGTCGAAGAGGGCGAAGGTCTCAAACGTTTCAAAAAGGGCGACCGGGTAATTGTTTACCACATCTCCGGGTGCGGTGTCTGCTACGACTGCCGCCGCGGCTTCTACATTTCCTGTAAGAGTCCGTATCGCGCGGCATACGGCTGGCAGCGCAACGGCGGCATGGCCCCCTATATGCTTTGTGATGAAAAGGACCTGATTGCCTTGCCGGATGAGCTGAGCTATGAGGACGGTGCACAGGTGGCCTGCGGTTTTGGCACCTGCTATGAGGCACTCATGAAAATCGGGGTTTCCGGAAATGACCGTGTCCTGGTCACCGGCCTCGGTCCGGTCGGTCTGGCCACGCTGATGCTGGCCAAAGCCATGGGGTGCGACACCACCATCGGCTGTGACATCAACGAGGAGCGCCTCCAGCTGGCCAAGGATCTTGGCCTGGCCGATGTTGCGCTCAACAGCTCCGATATCGCCGCATGCGAAAAAGCGATCATGGATGTCACCAATGGATTCGGCTGTGAGCGCACCATCGACTGCTCCGCCAGCAATGCCGCCCGTGCCATGGCCATTCGCTGCACCCGTGAGTGGGGCAAGATGGCGATGGTCGGCGAGGGCAACGATGTGACCTTCAATCCCTCGCCGGATATCATGCACGGTCAGAAGAGCATCTATGGCAGCTGGGTCACTTCCCTGTGGCGCATGGAAGAGCTGGTTGAGCATCTGGTACGGTGGAAGATTCATCCCGACCGGCTGATCACCCATCGCTTTGAACTGAAGGATGCCGACAAAGCCTATGCCCTCATGGCCTCCGGCAAATGCGGCAAAGTGGCCATCGTCTTCCCGGACTGACCCGACCATCTGACGAACGGAGCAAAACCATGATCAATCCTGCAGACATTCCCCACTTCACCCTGTACAATGGGGACCCCATTCCCTGTATCGGCATGGGAACCTTTGGCTCAGACCGCGTCTCACCCGAGGCGGTTGCCGATGCCGTAGCGGCCGCAATCCCCGCCGGCTGGCGGCTTTTCGACTGCGCCGCCTGCTATGGAAACGAGGATAAAATCGGCAGTGCATTCCGCGCCTCCTTCGACAAGGGGATCGTGAAGCGCAGCGATCTGTTCATCATGTCCAAGGTATGGAATGACATGCACCGCCGTGTCGCCGAATCGTGCCGCCGGTCCATTCGTGATCTGCAGTGCGATTACCTGGACGTCCTGTTTATCCACTGGCCGTTTCCGAACTATCATGCCCCGTTTTGCGATGTGGATTCACGCAATCCGGATTCCCGCCCGTTCTCCGTGGCTGAGTTTCTGGATACCTATCGCCAGATTGAGTCGCTGGTGGACGAGGGGCTGGTTCGTCATATCGGCATTTCCAATATGACCATTCCAAAACTGGAGACGGTGCTGAAACACCTGCGCATTCCCCCGGCTCTCTGCGAATCTGAAATGCATCCCTGCTTTCAGCAGCAGGAACTGTTTGACTACCTGAAGGCACGGAACATTCTCTCCGTCGGATACATGCCTCTCGGCTCTCCGCGCCGTCCGGAACGCGATATTTTGCCGGATGACATTGCGGATATGCAGCAGCCGGAACTGCTGAAAATCGCCGAAGCACACCACTGCCATCCGGCCATCATCTGCCTGAAGTGGGCGATTCAGCGCGGCCAGATTCCCATCCCCTTCTCCATCCATAACTATGAGGCCAACCTGGAAGCCGCCCTCACCGAACCTCTGACAGATGCCGAGATGTCCGCCATTGCCGCGCTGGAATGCAATAACCGGCTGGTCAAGGGTCAGGTGTTCTTATGGCCCGGGGCCAATGACTGGCATGACCTCTGGGATGAGGACGGCATCATTCCTTCCTGATCAGCGGCTGAGATCACCGTAATCAGCTTAAAGCGAACATGAAACAGGACCTCCGGCTCAGCCGGAGGTCCTGTTCGCACCTTTTTCCAAATTGTACGGTTCTCCCCCTTGTTCCGCGTGCCGGAAAATGTTATAATTCTGTCACACAGACATACTACCAAAATACAGAATGAGGAGGGTTCTTATGACAAAACATAAAAGATTACTCGGTCTTCTGCTCCTGTGCCTGCTGCTTCTCAGTGCTTCCATCGCCTTTGCCGTGGACTATCCGATTTACGGATGCTGCACCGGAACAAAAGTCAATATCCGAAAGAGCCCTGAGGAGATGTATCCCAGTCAGGGACAGATTGTCAAGAGAGCGCCCTTAACGATTCTGGGTGAGGAAGGCGACTGTTACCGCGTATCCTCCGGCGTGGGCGAAGGATATATTCCCAAGCAGTACGTCAAGCTCTTTGAAGGCATGACATCGGAACAGTTCGCCGAATATAAGGCGGATCATCCCAGTCAGTACCGCCGGAAAAAACCGTATGATCCCTGGGACAACAACAACGCCTATCTGTTATATCTTTACGAAAAGGAAGCGATCACCAAAGAAGTGCTGCTGCGGAACTGGACCTGTGAACCCGATACCGGATATACCGGCCTCTATGAGGATGAACATGGGAAGCTGAAAGTTTTCCGCCGGTACTGGTGGTAATCCCCGCATCTTATCGCTTTAAAAAGACTGCCCAATGCGGGCAGTCTTTTTTGCTGTTCATGAAAACCACTTTGCCTCATATACCGATCGCTCTTCCCTTGTCTCACAGTTGCGCATCGGCTGTCCTCCGCCAATCCGGAACAAGATCTCATCCAGCGGTTCAGGACGGTAGAAATAGAATCCCTGGGCCATCTCACAGCCGATTTCCCGCAGAAACGTCAGCTGTTCCTCATCCTCAAGTCCTTCAATCAGGGTATGAATGCCCAGTTTCTTCGCGATGGAAATCAGACCGCGCAGGATAATCCGGTTGGCCCCGTTATAGTCATCCAGATGCCGCAGCAGTTCCAGATCAAACTTGATCAGATCGAACTGATACTGTCCGAGAATATTGAGAGAGGAATAGCCGCTGCCAAAGTCGTCCAGCCACAGCCGGTATCCGTTTTTCCGAATGGAAAGAAGCTGTTCATTAAAACGCTCGGTACTCTGCGCCACATCCTGCTCCGTAATTTCCACGATGAAATAATCCTTGCTGACATATCTGGACAGATCGTAGCGGTTGTACAGTTCATTCAGCGATTCCGCAATGTCAATATGGTCGGAATCCTGCCTGGAGAAATTGATGGACACCGGAACCAGCGGAAGGTGGTTCTGTTTTCGTATCGGAATCTCGCGGCATACCTCCTCCAGCATGTACAGGTCCAGCTTATACAACTGGTGATACCGCTGGAGAACCGGAATGAATTCCGCCGGCGAAATGGTTCCGCGGGATGGATCCACCCATCTGGCCAGTGCCTCGAAAGCTGATATCTTCTGCGATTCAATCCGGGAGATCCCCTGATAGTACACTTTGATCCAGTGGTTTTCGATGGCCTTGTCAAAGTTTTCAATGATGTACCGGTTTTTCCAGTACAGATCATCCGCCTCCTGGGAAAAGAACGCCCAGGTCCTTGTCATGTCATCGTTGATCCGCTTGAGGGCATGCCGGGCGTGATCCAGCGCATCCCGCACATCCATCCGGCCGTTCACGGGACAAATGCCGGACCGGATCCCGGAGGTGGTTCCCTCTGCCTCTTTCTTGATCCGCTCATTGGCCCTTTCAATTCCCGCAGCCAGCTCATTCCGATCCTCAACGCCCGTGACCAGAATAAAATGATCGTTTGCGCCCCGAATCAGCAGATCCCCCGGGAACTGTTCTTTCAGTGCATCCGCCACCAGACACAGAAGAACGTCGCCCGCTTTCATTCCATACTGGTTGTTGTACGACTGCATGGAATAGACATCCGAAAAAATCACACTGGGGGTCTTGTTCTCGGCGCGCAGCACCTGTACCCGTTCATTGGCAAATTCATGCAGATAGTTGATATTGGGCAGTTCGGTCAGCGGATCCGTATAAAAACGGTCTTTACTCAGCCAGTTGTACAGATCCTTCTCCGAGAGCATCCGCTCCTTGGTTTCCGTGATGTTGCAGTACACGATCACGACCAGTTCCGTTCCGTCTTCCATGGTCTGCCAGTTTCCAAAGGCATGAAAATACTGATACCGTTCCCCGATGCGGCAGCGAAAATACACATCATAGGGCGCGGTATGATTCATAAAACCGGTGCTGATTTCCGAAACAATGCCCACATCATCCGGGTGCATCCGCTCAAACATCCCGGCAGCAAGCCATTCTGCCGCCTTCTCACGGCCGATTCCCGTGTTCTTGCAAAATCCGTTTGAAACAAGGACAGGAACCGCTTTCCCATCCAGCACCTGATAATAAACATATGAAAGCGGGCTGTTTTCATAGGCTTTTCTCACACATTCCGGAAACTGATACATGGTTTGTCCCCTTTCTCTGTCTGCCGTGCCCGGGCATTTTCCCCGAAGGAGGTCCCGGAAACAGACCAGGATCCATCCCTGACGCTGCCGGAACATTCCTCTGTCCCGGCAGGACCCGTGACCTGTCCGCAGCCGATTTCCTGTCTATTATATTTGTTTTGGTTAATAACGTCAATTTCCGTCTTAAGTTTTGTGAGTATTCAAATCATTCCTTCTCCGGAAGTTCCGGCAGCAGATTCTCTGACCGAAAGCAAAAAAGGATTTCCGCAGTTCCTGCGGAAATCCTTTTATTGATGTTCGATTACTCCGTGTACATCGGGCGCTTCTGATAGTGGGTATGCAGGAGCTCGTGAGCCACATGGCTGCCGGGCTTCTCAAGGAACTCATCATACAGAACCTTGACCTCGGAGTTGTCATGGCTCTTGCGCAGTTCCTTCGCGCGGTCCTCACCATACAGCGCCTTTGCACGCTCAACGCGAATGTCGCAGTCCATCTTGACGGTGGAGGAGACGATGGGCTGACCGCCGCCGTTGACACAGCCGCCGGGGCAGGCCATGATCTCGATGAACGCATAGTTCTTCTCGCCTGCACGGACGCTGTCAAGCAGCTTGCTGGCATTGCCCGTTCCGCTGGCCACCGCGACGCTGACATCGCTGCCGCCGATCTGGATCGTGGCTTCCTTGATGCCCTCGACACCGCGGACCTGGTGGAATTCCACATCCTGCAGCTTCTCGCCGGTGATGGTCTCATAGGCGGTACGCAGAGCCGCTTCCATAACGCCGCCGGTTGCACCGAAGATGACGCCGGCGCCGGTGGACTCACCCATCATGCTGTCAAAATCGCCATCCGGGAGGGCACAGAAGTTGATGCCGGCTTCCTTGATCATGCGGGCCAGCTCACGGGTGGTGATGACCACATCCACATCCGCCAGACCATCATGGCCGAGCTCAGGACGCTTGGCCTCAAACTTCTTGGCCGTGCAGGGCATGACGGAAACCACCGCGATCTTGGAGGGATCAATGCCCGCCTTCTTCGCATAATAGGTCTTGATCATGGCGCCGGTCATTTCATGCGGAGACTTGCAGCTGGAGAGGTTGTCCAGGAAGTCCGGATAATAGGTCTCGGCAAACTTGATCCAGCCCGGTGAGCAGGAGGTGATCATCGGCAGCTTGCCGCCGTTGGAGATCCGCTCAACCAGCTCGTTCGCCTCTTCCATGATCGTCAGATCCGCGCCGAAATCGGTATCAAATACGCGGTCAAAGCCCAGACGCTTCATGGCCGTGACCATCTTGCCGGTGACGGAGGTGCCCATGGGATAGCCAAACTCCTCGCCCAGAGCCGCACGAACGGCCGGAGCGGGCTGGATTACCACGTGCTTGTCCGGATCTGCCAGGAGATCCCACACCTCGCGGGTGTCATCCTTCTCATAGAGCGCGCCGACCGGGCAGTTGACAATGCACTGTCCGCAGTTGATGCAGCTCATCTGAGCCAGCTTGAGTCCCCACGGAGACTCGATGGCCGTCTTGAAGCCGCGGTTGACCGGGCCGATGACGCCGACATTCTGCACATTTGCGCAGACCGAAACGCAGCGGCGGCACAGAACGCACTTGTTGTTGTCACGAACGATGGACGGGGAAACGTCGTCGATGGTATAGCTGTTCTTGACGCCCTCGTACTTGTCGCCGTCCTCAACACCCAGTTCAAGGCACAGCTTCTGCAGTTCGCAGTTCTGGCTGCGGATACAGGAGAGGCACTTCTTTTCATGGGTGGAAAGGGTCAGTTCAAGGATATTCTTGCGGTATTCCTTGATTGCCGGGGTATTGGTCTTGACGACCATGCCATCGGATGCCGGCAGAACGCAGGCAGCCTGCAGGGCACGGGCACCGGAATCGACAACGCACATACGGCAGGCGCCGATCTCGTTAATTCCCTTCAGGAAGCACAGGGTAGGAATATGGACGCCAGCTTGTCTGGCCGCCTCAAGTACCGTCGTACCATTAGGCACCTGCACCTGTACACCATCAATTGTAAGACTAATCATTTTCTCCATTGTCATATCCTCCGCTTACATCTTGGTGATGGCACCGAAACGGCACTTCTCCATACATGCACCGCACTTCAGGCACTTATCGGGATCAATCACATGCTGCTTCTTGACCTCGCCGGAAATCGCCTGGGCCGGGCAGACACGTGCGCAGGCCGTACAGCCGCGGCACTTGTCCGTAATGACATACTGCAGGAGCGCCTTGCAGTGATGCGCCGGGCAGCGTTTTTCCTTGATGTGGGCCTCGTACTCGTCGCGGAAGAAGTGGAGGGTGGAGAGAACCGGGTTAGGTGCAGTCTGGCCAAGTCCGCAAAGTGCGGTCGACTTAATGGTTTTGGCGAGCTCTTCGAGCTTCTCAATATCGCCTTCCTTGCCCTTGCCGTTGACGATGCGGTTGAGGATCTCAAGCATCCGCTTGGTACCGACACGGCACGGTGTGCACTTGCCGCAGGACTCATCCACGATGAAGTCCAGATAGAAGCGGGCGATATCCACCATACAGTTGTCCTCGTCCATGACAATCATTCCGCCGGAGCCCATCATGGAGCCGGCCGCAATCAGGTTGTCATAGTCAACCGGCGTATCCAGCAGGGATTCAGGCAGACAGCCGCCGGAAGGACCACCGGTCTGGACAGCCTTGAACTTCTTTCCGTTCGGGCAGCCGCCGCCGATGTCATAGATGATCGTCCGGAGAGTGGTTCCCATGGGGACCTCAACCAGACCGGTGTTGTTGATCTTGCCGCCCAGAGCGAAGACCTTGGTACCCTTGGACTTCTCTGTGCCCATGGAGTTGTACCAGTCCGCGCCGTGGAGGATGATCTGGGCAACGTTCGCGTAGGTCTCAACGTTGTTGAGCATGGTCGGCTTTGCAAACAGACCCTTGACAGCCGGGAACGGCGGACGGGTCGTCGGCTCGCCACGCTTGCCCTCGATGGAGTGCATCAGAGCGGTTTCCTCGCCGCAGACGAATGCGCCGGCGCCGAGACGGATGAACAGATTGAAGCTGAAATCCGTGCCGAAGATGTTGTCGCCCAGGAGGCCGTATTCACGGGCCTGCTCAATGGCAACCGTCAGACGCTTAACGGCAATCGGGTACTCCGCACGGACATAGATATAGCCCTCGCTGGCACCGATGGCATATCCGGCAATGGCCATGGCCTCGATGATGGCATGCGGATCGCCCTCAAGGATGGAACGGTCCATGAACGCGCCCGGGTCGCCCTCGTCCGCGTTGCAGGCCACATACTTCTGATCCGATACGCTGTTGTAGGTGAATTTCCACTTGAGACCGGTGGGGAATCCGCCGCCGCCGCGGCCGCGCAGTCCGGACTTGAGGATCTCATCAATGACCTCCTCGCGGGTCATCTTGGTGAGGGCCTTCTCAAGGGCCTTATAGCCATCCATGGCCAGATACTCATCGATGTTTTCCGGATCGATGACGCCGCAGTTCCGCAGGGCGATACGCTTCTGGTGCTTGTAGAACGTAATGTCCTCAAGGGCCTTGTTCGCATCCTGCTCATGCGTGGCATGATCGGTGTAGACCAGATGCTCTACCTTGCGGCCCTTGAGCAGGTGCTCGGTGACAATCTCATCCACATTTTCCGGTTTGACACGGCTGTAGAAGGTGCCGTCCGGATAGACAATGACAACAGGGCCTGCCTCGCACAGTCCAAAGCAGCCGGTACGAATAACCTTGACTTCCTTCTCAAGACCGTTCTCAGCAATTTTCTCATTAAAACGCTCAATCAGCGTTGCGGAACCAGAGGATGAACAGCCGGTACCGCCGCAGACCAGCACATGTGCGCGATATATTTCCATGACTTCATCCTCCAGTTAGTTCTTCTCGGCTGCGCCGATGGTATATTCCTCTACCGGACGGCCATTGACCACATGCTCCGCCACAATACGCGGAACCATTTCCGGCTTCACATGAACGTAGGTCACCTTTTCCTTGCCGGGCAGGATGACATCCACCATGGGCTCAAGACGGCACATGCCAATGCAGCCGGTCTGGGAAACCGTCACGTGAGTCAGCTTCCGCTTCTCAATCTCATCCATAAATGCCAGCATGACAGGACGGGCACCGGCCGCAATGCCGCAGGTTGCCATTCCGATGACCACGCGGGTCGTCTCGCCCTTTTCCTCTTTGCGCAGATTGATGCGGGAAAGTGTTGCCTTGCGAATCGCTTCAAGTTCTGCTAATGATTTCATTTCATGATTCCTCCCAAAATCGGTTGAATTTCTTCATCAAGAGATTCTCTGATCCACTGTACCACACTGGGTTCCGCCAGCGAAACGCCCTCCAGCAGCGGCCGGATTTCTTCGGTCGAAAAGGACATCTCACCGCCCGGAGAGGAGCACCTGAGCGAAAACTCGGGATTATCCGGGCTTCCCATGATAATGGACGCCATGGTCGACGGCAGATCTCCCAGCGGCAGGCAGTCAATAGACCCGGTCACAAAGTAGGCAACAATCTCCGTCCCTACCCCTTCCTCGCTTTCAATGTCCACCCGTCCGCCGGACTGCATGGCATTCTGCATCAGCAGAGGAATTCCAAGGCCTACTTTCCGTGTTGTCCGCGTCGTGGTAAAGGGACTCCTGACACGCGCCAGAAAATCCGGTGACATGCCGCATCCGTCATCCTTTACCCCCATCTCCAGGATCCCATCCGCCCCGAGATGAAAACGGATATCCACATGAGCCGCGCCTGCCTTGACACTGTTCTGCACAATATCCAGTAAGTGCAAAGAAATCTCTTTCATTTCCTGTCCTCAGTCTTTAGCCTTGTATTTTGCAATAATGCCAGGCACCGCATCAGGAGTCAGGCGGCCATACACCTCACCGTTAATCATCATAACGGGGGCAAGACCACAGGCGCCCAGACAACGGGTTGCCTCAAGGGTAAAGCGGCCATCCGGTGTTGTTCCGCCGACAGGGATTTCAAGAACCTCAGAGAGCTTATCCAGGACTGACTGGCTGCCCTTGACGTAGCAGGCCGTTCCAAGACAGACACTGATAAGATATTCTCCCTTCGGATGCAGAGAGAACTGTGCGTAGAAGGTGGCAACACCATAGACCTCACTCAGCGTCACGCCGAGGCCTTCTGCGATGAATTTCTGCACATCCTCTGATACACATCCAAAAATCCCCTGTGCGCCCTGTAAAACCGGCATGAGAGCTCCGGGCTGATTCCGATGTGAATCAATGAGCTCCTGCAGTTGAGCGAATTTTTCTTTGGACTGATCCATGAGATTTTTCTAACCTCCTTACAAAATAAACCGCTTGGTGCTATCAAGCCATTCGCGATTATATCATAAAAAAAAGCCATTGTATATGTTTTAACAATCTCATTGTTAAAAAAACGGCAAAAAAACGTGCCGGTTCAAGGCGCCCTGTCCAAATCAGGCCGCATCCCCTGCCGCACTCCAGTCATGCGAAACAGGTCCGGGCTTGGCCCGGACCTGTTTATGCCGTTTTTGCGCCTGCCCGCAGAACATCCAGAAATGCAGCAGGCGTCGGTTCAGGAAGCTCGACCGTAATCTCGGGTTCCAGGATATCCCCCAGATAATGCGCATCCGAGGAATGAAGGATCACTTTTCCCACCTGCGGGGAATGGGGACAGGGCAGTGCCCGCCAGACTTCGACGGCCGTAAACCCCAGATCCTCCGGCATCATGCCAAGGTTCACCAGAAGGCCGTTTGATCCCCGGTTGATATGCGCCGGAACTGGAACGCCTCCCATCTCGCGGATGCGCACCGTCAGTTCCGACAGCCGCAGGTCCGATGCACCGATCAGGAGCGTGTCCTCCTCCCCGATCACCTGATCATCCTCATCCATGATCAGCTGGTTTCCAAAGAGCTTCGGCTTATTTTTCTGTCTGGGCATATGCGGCTTCAGAAAGGCCGAAAACTCCAGTGCCGCCTCCACTGACGGGAAGTATCCCAGCAGATGGACCTCTTCTTTTGTCGTAATTTCCATTCCGGGAATCATCAAAAGACCATATGCCTCGCAGATTTTGCTGACCGTCGGCAGATTTCCTGCCGTATTGTGATCGGTCACCGCAATCATCTGCAGTCCCTTCACCACTGCCATCCCGCAGATATTGGCCGGTGTCATATCATCGCTGCCACAGGGTGAGAGGCAGGAATGAATATGAAGATCTGAATAAAGCTTTGCCATACTCAGCTGTGGGCCGGAATCCCTTTTGCCGCCATCCGGCCGCAGATTTCATAGGCGCTCAGCGGAGATGAGAGGACCACCATTTCCTCATCCACTGCCTTTTTCAGGCTTTCCTCTTCCATGTCGATGTTTTCCGGCAGGATAATGCATGCCATCTCGGAGAGAACGGCCACTGCCACCACGTTCATATGTGTCTGGACAGTCACCCATGCCATTCCGGAATCTCCGTGTGACATGACCCAGCTGAGCAGGTCGCAGACATAACCGCAGGTTACGTCGCGTTCAGTCGAAACAGCCGGTGTCAGGTTTTTCGCCTCAACCAGCGCCATCAGTTCAGTTACAAGCATTGCATCCACTCTCCTTCTCTGTTAAGACACGGACAATCTCATCCGAAAGGTTTCCATTTCACCGCCGGGCCAGTCCGCATTTGCGCAGCATCTGTTTCTGTCCTCTCCCGGAACGGACCGAAACCATTCCGGGCTCCCCGTCATTCCCGCTTGGTCTGCGCCAGTTCCACCATTTCCTGAGCCATGACCTTGAGTTTTTCTTTCATGATATGGATGCAGTCCATTTCATGGCAGTATCCCCTCACAATGTCCTCGGCGAAAGACCGGCAGGTCGGTGAACCGCAGGAACCGCAGTCATACCCCGGCAGCCGCTCAATGATCTCATTCATGCGGACCATCTTGCGCATGGCTTCCTGCATATTGTCATCCAGGCGGATGGCATCCTTGGCCTCAATCTCCTCATCATTCTTCGTGGGATACTTGTTGAGAACCGAGGTAGGAACATCTTGATCCGGATGAACCTCCGGCATCTGCTTGACCATCTGCCGGATCGTGTTTTTGGCCACATAGTTGTTCTCAAAGGTCAGCGGGCCGCCCACGCAGCCGCCCATACAGGCATTTCCCTCAAAGTAGGTGAGATCCATCAGCTTGTTGTTCTCCACCTCTTCAAGAACACGGATGACATTGTCAATTCCGTCAACGGACAGGCTGTTTCCGGGACAGACCGCATTGGCCTCCCCGTCCGAGGTCGACCATGCAACCCCATATTTGGTGGACGGATGGAAATTCGGATCCTTCATCATCTTTTCCACATAGGGCAGCAGCAGGCCGTAGATTTCCATAATGGAAATGGCGCCGTCCACTTCCGATTTCTTCTGTCCGATGGGACGCCGAATCACGGTCATTTTAGCCGGACAGGGGGTTATGAAAAAGCAGCCAACCTCCTCCGGCCTGCAGCCGTTCGCCTTGCAGAATTCTGCCCGAGCAATGGTGGCCGCCACCTCCATCGGCTGCCGGATATCCACAATATTTTCAATCAGCTCCGGAAACCGGACCTGAATGAGTCTGACCACTGCCGGACAGGCCGAGGAAATCAGGGGCTTTGGCAATCCGGGCTGCTTCAGCTTTTCCCGGATGGCCCGGGTAACCACATCCGCACCGCGGGCCACTTCAAATACATCGCTGAAACCGATGCACCGCAATGCTTCCACCACATATTCAGGCTTCTGAAGCCCCCTGAACTGTCCATACAGGGATGGCGCAGGCAGTGCAATGGAATACTTGTAATCCTTTATCATGCTCAGCGGATCTGTCACCGCTACCTTGGCATGGTAATCACATACACGAATACATTCCCCGCAGTCAATGCAGAGCGAGTCAAGGATGTGTGCTCTCCCGCCACGCACACGAATCGCCTCCGTTGGACAGTGCTTGAGACAGTTCGTGCAGCCTTTGCACAGCTGTTTCGCGAGGCGTACAGAGTGATAGGGTCTCTCCTCCAAGATACTCACCTCACTGTTCGCTTTACGCGGAAATCACGTCAGATGAAAACGCATGGTAATGGTCGTGCCGACCCCGACTGTGCTTTCGATGTTAAATTCATCTGCGTTCCGCTTCATATTCGGCAGGCCCATTCCGGCGCCAAACCCCAGAGAGCGTGCCTCATCATTTGCCGTTGAATACCCTTCCTTCATGGCCATCGTCAGATCGGGAATTCCCGGTCCGACATCGGCCGAAACCAGCTGAACGGCATCCGGAAAAACATTGAGCTCGAGTTCCCCGCCCAGGGAATGGATCACCAGATTGAGTTCCACTTCATAGGAGGCGACCGCCACCCGCCGCAGAACATCTCCGCCGACTCCAAGCTGCTTCAGTTTCCGTTTAATATCCGCAGAGGCACGGCCGGCACTGGTGTAGTCGGCCTGCGCAACCTGATAGACCGTTTTAAACAGGGGTTCCATCAGTCCCCCTCCTTTGAATCCCATTCAACCGGAACCGGTACGCCCCGAAGTCCGTTTTCATAGAGAACGCCGCAGGCAGAGAATGCCGTCAGCTTGGTTGCAATGACAACCAGCCCCTGTTCATCTGCGCTCTCCAGGATATCCGCCGCCGGGATCTTTCCCCGTGCAAAGACGAGGCACTTAAGGTCCAGCATCTCACTTGTCCGGATGACATGCGGATTCGTGAGCCCTGTGATCAGTACCGTTTTCTCATCGACGAATGCAAGTACATCGCTCATCAGGTCAGAACAGCAGGCCGTATAAACCGGCGTGTCCAGCTTGTCCGCACCAATGAGTACTTTTGCATTGAGAATCCGCACCATATCTGCGATTGTCAAGCAAATCACCTCTTTTATCGTTATCAAGTCCGTAAATTCATTTTATCGGAGAAACGAAAAAGAGTCAAGATTTCTATCCCGATTTTATAAAATCTGTCCAAATTCAAAGATCCAGTACACGAATTGTCACTCCATCACCGCATCCGGCGGCATCTGTGTTCCGTGAGCGGCATTTCAAGCAGTCCTCCGCTGATCCGGAGGTTCCGGCGCGAAAACCGGGGTGCCGGGAACATGGAAACGCGCAGTCTGTCAACGCCTTTCGCCTTTCCCGCGGAAAAAGCACTTGACAAATCCGTTCTGGAGGCGCAGGATTATGCGCTGTTCCCGCTGCCGGACAAACGCTTTGTTTCCGGCGGATTGTTTAAAACCCCGCCGGAACAGTGCCTGCATCTGTTCCGGATATTCCGCCTGATCCCGGAGGTCATCCAATGAATAAAGCTTCTGTAAAATGGACACTTTCCTATGCGGCCGTACAGTTTACTTTCTGGTTTATCTACGGCGCCGCCCTGGCCTATGCCAGTCCCTATCTGCTGGTCTGCGGCCTGACCAACACCCATATCGGGGTGGTCAGCGCCGCCGCCTGTACGCTGTCCGTTCTGCTCCAGCCCTCACTTGCCGCCTATGCCGACCGAAAAGAGAGCCCCTCTGTGCGGATTCTCCTGATCCTGATGTCCGCTCTCATGCTCATGGCAACCGGACTGCTTATCCTGTTCACCGGGAAAAACGGTCTTCTCTGCGGCATTCTGCTGGGGCTTGTCATCCTGCTGGTCCAGCTGAGTCTCCCCCTGGTCAATGCGCTGGGCACGGAGAGCATCAACGCCGGAATTCCCCTGAACTTCGGCATCGCACGTGCATTCGGGTCCATCGGCTATGCCCTCATGTCCTTTTCCGTCGGGCAGCTTTTAGCGCGGAAGGGCGCACAGGTTCACCCGCTGGCATTAGCCCTCTTCTGTCTCTGTTTTCTCCTTTCCGTCAGTGTTTATTCGTTTCACAAGGTTCGGACCGGCAGCGAACAAAAGAATGACTCCGGCAGCATTTCCGCTTTCATTCACCGCTATCCGGTATTTTCCATCATGCTCGGCGGCTGTGTTCTGATCTACGTCAGCCACGTGCTGATCAACAACTACATCTACCAGATTGTCGTTTCCAGAGGCGGAACCAGTGAACACATGGGCATCGTGATGGCCCTGGCCGGCCTCCTTGAAATGATCACCATGTTTCTCTTTCCCGTCATGCTCAAAAAGAAGGAAAGCGGCTTCTGGTTCCGGCTCTCCGGTGCGTTTTTTGCCCTGAAAGCCCTGGGAACGCTGCTGGCCGCCTCCATTCCCGCCCTGTACCTGGTTCAGCTCCTGCAGCCCATGGGCTGGGGCCTGCTCACCGTCTCCTCCGTCTACTACGTCAATGAAATCATGCAGGAGCAGGACCGCATCAAGGGTCAGGCCTACATGACCATGTCCCATACCGCCGCCACCATCTTCGGATCACTGATCGGCGGATGGCTGATTGACCGTACCGGTGTCAACGGCATGCTTGTCACCGCTGTCATCTGCGGCACAGCAGGCACCCTCATCGTCTGGACGCAGAAACAGCATCCTGTGTCACCAAAGACCTCCCTCTGACACGCCTGCCCGATTCCCGCTTTCCCTCACACCCCAATCAAATGAACAGGGTGTCGGCTTCTTCGGAATTTCCATCTGTTTTTTTGCAGCACAAAAGCCGCCGGATAAAGGGTCTGATCCCTGTATCCGGCGGCTTTTCAATTAAGACTTTGGTAGTTCCCTGACCAATGCCCCTTACCGTTTATAAACAATTCCCTTATACCGATCGAGTTTTCTGGCCTCAAAGGATATCTGCGCTTCCGTCAGTTTCTTTTTAATCGCATTCAGAATCAGCTCATTCTTCGTTCCGTCAACCAGCATCAGATTAATGACCTTGTCGGTTGAAACCGCAGCCATGGCAGGAATGGCCAGTTTGCCCTGCGCTTTAAATCCCGAATAGCTGATATAGACATCCTCCAGCAGCCTGAACAGATCATCCGAAAAACCGGTATGCGTAAGATGTGTATACCCGACTGATGCAACCGGGCTTTCAAATCCGGCCTTTTGCGCAATGTGTGCAGCAGCACCCGCCAGAAATCTCTTATTCCCGCCGAAACGCTGTTCCATCTGGACAGAATTGAAACAGTTATGCAGGACCTCATCCTCATTAAAGCCCAGATCAAGCCGGGAACGGAACATGGTGCAGAGGAGCTCATCTGATTTATTCTGGAGATCCTTTTGTGCAAACGTCACCGGAACGACCATCACACAGTTGTGTGTCGTTGCGCTGTTCAGCAATCCTCTCATATCGGTCACGATATTCATCACAACGACGTTGTCCGTTCCCGGAAGAACCGAACAAACCGCCTGTGCGATATAGGTTGTCATAACCGCAAACTGAGAAACCTCGTACTCCGCGCTCTTTTTGCGGATATCCGCCAGGCTGATGGCCAGGTTGTGAACATCGGCATGATCACTTTCCTCTTCAAGCAGTTCATCCGGGAAAACCGTCGGATTCTGCTTCCTGGCCTCATAGAGACTGGGCACATCCTTTGTTCCGTTCTTTTTGACGCTCAGCTCCGTGTCCTTTTCAAGGTATTCCGGCGTGATCTGCTCCAGGGTGACCGCTTTTCCAGGCGCACAGTCGATTCCCTGTTCCCTGAAATAATAGTACAAAACCGTCCTCATGAATATGGTTGAACCAATGCCATCTGCAAAGCCATGAAAGCAGGTATAAATGATTTCCCTGTCACGAATCCCGATGACCCAGGGATAGCAGTGATTGGATTCATTCCCATAGAAATATTCCCTGTCAGGACTCAGGTCCGGAATCACCGGTTTTTCCGGATTCGTTTCCAGATAAGATCCCTTTTCATCCTCTGCCAGTCTGCATCCAAAAAGCGGATGACACTCAATGGCATAACCGACAGCTGTCTCCAGTGCTTGTCTGTTGACTTTCTCGCGGGTCTTGTAAATGTAAAGCGGAAAGATGGACATCGTCCCGGTAGGATCATAATACATGATCTTTTCAAGGATCTCCTGTTCGTACCTCATTTTCCTTCATCCTTTCTTTTATGCCATCAGCGGCTTTTCGGTGTCTCAAATCCACCATTCAGGGGTCAGCTGGCCCAGTGTCATCACTCTTTCGCTCTCATGGTCCATCAGGATCTCCACCTGTTTATAGGTTTTCGGCATCAGCTGGACCATCAGCTCGCGGCAGGCCCCGCAGGGAGCGCCGCTTTTTCCGTTCGACATGATGGCCACCACTTTCCGGATCTCCTGCTCGCCATTGGTCAGCATATTGAAAATGGCATTTCGCTCCGCGCAGATGCCAAGGGTGGAACAGGTATCCACGCATACGCCCGTATAGATCCGGCCGGAGGCGGACAGAATGGCCGCCGCGACGCCGCCGGCCTCAACATAATCCGAGATTTTCCGGCCATTCTGCACGGCTCTGGCGGCCGCCACCATTCTGTCCCATTCCCACTGATCCTTCGTGATGGAACTGACATGGCCCGTTCGTTTTTCCCCCATCAGCGGAACGTCCACATTTTCAGACTTCCACTGATAGCGAAAGCCCACCTTTTCCTGGACGCGCTTCGACTTTTCATTGCCTTCATAAAAACCGCACCAGACCTTTGTCATCTGCAGGTCCTCAAAGGCATGACGCAGCATCTCCCGCGCCGCCTCCGGCATGATTTCCTGTCCCCAGAACGGTTTCCCCAGCCAGTACCCCAGCTCACATTCATCCTCCCGCTCTGTCATATCCGTGCGGCCATTCAGCTTGAGCTCTATGGCGCCAATCGGCCGGCCGTCCCGTTTAAGACAGATGGCATACGCTTCCGGCCCCGTAAGCACCTTCCGGATCACCTCCCGGCTTTCCTCGACGCTCTGATGCGGCGGCCAGCCGGCAATGGGGCCAACCGCTGCATCTCTGGCATATTCATATAGATCCTCTGCGTCCCCATCCGTCCAGCGGCGCAGAAGGAGTCGTTCTGTTTCGAACATTTGTTCCCCCGTTTCTCAGCTGAACAGTGCCGGCCGCCCGCCAATGGCTTTTCGCTGAGCGAACCTTTTGGCACTGCCTCTGTCTATTTCGTGTTTGCAAGAATGGAATCAATCACCTCAGGGTACCGCTCCAGATACGCCCCCTCAACCGCTTCACCAACCAGCGTGCCCGTTTCATCCACAAAATAGCTGGTGGGATACGCATTCATCGGCAGCATCTCCTCCATTCTCTCAAACGGGACAAGATTCACATAGTTCACACCCCGTTCGTTCAGGATCTCTGCCGCTTTGGCAATCTGCTCCTCACTGTCTGCATCTGTCACAATGCCGATAATCTGGCAGTTCTTTTCAGCAAGGGACTGATTCAGTTTCTCAAGTTCCGGCATCTCCTGTTTGCAGGGCGCACACCATGTTGCCCACAGGTTAATCATCGTCACCGGATGGTCGGAAAACAGATCTTCACTTTTAACGGAATTCCCCGCAATGTCTTTCGTCTCGAAGCGGACCTTTTCTCCGTTTTCCGCCAGATCCAGCACCTCCGTCAGCTTCACGCCGCCGGTTAACCGGATATGGTTCAAAAGCAGTTCCCTGTTGCCTGCCAGTGAATTGAACTCCTCCAGATACACCGGATCAAAATTCGGATAGAGCTCCTGCTTTCCTTCCGGCCCCTGCATGTCCAGATAGTAGGTAAAGCCCTCCAGAGCTCCGACCTCAATGAACTCTTTTTCCTGAATCTCTTTTGTCGACGCGGCAATTTCCTCCTGCGTCATTTCCTCCGTAACATTTTCCGCAGCCAGATATTGTTTCAGATCCTCTGCCTTGCGCCCTCCGTCAATCCCATATATCCGGAACAGATGGGTGCCGTTCATCTGCATCAGAATTTCCATCGCTTTATCGACATCCCCTGCATTTTCGGCTTTGGCTTCCTCATCGCGCAATTTCAGGAATTCTTCCTCCGGCATCGGATAGTACATACCGTAAATCTCGACAATTCCCGCGCCCCGGGTAAAATGATCTCCCAAATCCGTGAATTCGATCGCCCCTTTGATCTTCTCATATTCCCCGGGAATATCGATCTCTAATCCGCTGTGCTCCGCAACAAACACCTTTCCGGACTGCTGCTCCGGCTTCATTTTGCTCGCCATGGCAAACGTGTTCACGAATAATACCAGGATGCCTGCAAGAAACAGATTCACTATTTTCTTCATCATCCTCCTCTTCATTTTTTATCACGCGCTGTTGTTTCGCCGGCGCTCAGCCTCTGAACAACCGACGACAAGGGTTCGAACTCTTTCACTGCCGGTTAACGCTTCAGGTCTGAAATGTAAAGTCCGGCCACACCCACGTTTCCACATAGGCCGGTGTGAAAAAGGGACCTCTGAGGAAATTTTCCCAGCCCATCTGCTGAATCTGAATGCTTGTTGCCTGCACCAGGAGCGCCACCTCATGGGTGAAAGTCGACTGGAATAACTGCTCATCCGCCGTCAGTCTGATCGGGTCACCCGGAATGTTGACATATTCATCCCCATTTTCAATCCAGTCATGGCACCATTCCCGCACAGGCTGCTCCCTGATTTTTCCATTGATCAGCTCATAGTAGACAGTGGTGTAAATGTCCTGCTTTCCATCATGGCAGAACAAGCCGATGTAGGGACTGTTCGGAATCACAAAGAGCCTCGCTGATTCAAAGCCTGCATTTCCGCAGAACTTCATCACACCATTTTCAAATGTAAAGATATGGAAGCAGTTTGAGGCCATCGCCTCATTTCCGCCAGCCAGCAGTTCAGGAATGCCGTTTCTGTCGATGTCATACAGTCCGAACTGCGGGGGATTTCCCGGATCTTCCCAAATGCTTTCATAAGGGTCCGGCCCTTTCCAGTTCCGATATTTTCCCCCAAGGATAAAGTCATTGTAGGCATCTGTCCATGCAGCATATCCGCTGCTGTTCTTTATCACGGGTTTCCCGGCAGTCCTTGTCAGGAAGGAGGCCTGAATATATCCCTTTTTTCCCAGCTGAGACTCGACCTGCAGCCATTCTGTTCCTTTATTGTCCGTCACGGAGAAAAGAACCGTCAGCTTTGTCCCCCTGGTTTTTATCTGCATGACGAGATGACTTTTGGTTTCAGGCGCTGCCCGCATGTTGACATTCGCCTTATTGGTTACAACATAATACGCTTCCTCCGCGCAGGCAGAGAAAACCAGCATCAGGATGACCGCAAATACGGCCGTGAACCATCCACGCATTTGCGTTCTAGCCTGTCTGTGCACGCTTTTCAAATTCTCACCTTCATTCTCTGCAATGATCCCGGTTTTTACGTCTTCTTTGCGGATATGCCGTTTTCCCTGCGGTTCAGCACATCATACGCGGTTCCCTTTTCTGTTTGCCTGAGTGTAAACTTATCCGGCACATTTTGTCAATGTTGACATTCTTTTTTGTCGTTCCTTCCCTGTTCTTTCGTCCCCTGTTCACCGTTTTTTGTTGATCTGCAAAAAAATGTTTTTGACATATTGTGCTGTCAGCAAACAGTTAAATTATATTCCAAACCTTCAGGCCCGGAATCTGAAAAAACAGACGAGTACAACCATTGGTGTTCTGCTGCCCTCTGTCTCAAATCCATTTTACCCGTCCATTCTGCGTGGAATCGAAGACGAAGCCGTATCCAACAACTACGCGGTTCTTTTTGCCAGCTGCGACCGGAAACAGTCTGATACAGACCGCTACCTGCAGGACATGCTTGAGCACAACGTTCGCGGAATTATCACACTGTTCCTCGAATACCTTCCCGAAGCAGCCTCCCTTTACACCCGTCACGGCGGCCGGATTGTCAGTCTGATCGAGGAGGGGCACCCTGCTTTCCCATGCACACAATATCACCTGCAACAAAGTCAGCGAGGCATTTCAGGCAACGCAGCATCTGATTCAGCTGGGTCATCGCAAAATCGCGTATCTGTCGGATTCGCTGTCCCTGAATCTCCGGATTCATCGCATGGAAGGATTCCTCCAGGCAGTCAACTCCGCCGGGATTCATTCCGGTGATTACATTGCCTATA
>DGWH01000122.1 GCA_002395225.1 Christensenella sp. UBA4263 | reverse complement strand
GGGTCAGCAATGCCTCCGGCTATTCGAACGAAGCCGTTTCTGAACTGGTGATCGGCATGGCCCTGTCCCTGCTGAGGCATATTCCCGAGGTCCAGGAGCGCCTTCGCTCCGGCGGAACCAAGGACGGGCTTGTGGGAACCGAGCTTCGGGGGAAAACGGTGGGAATCATCGGGTACGGCCGGATCGGGCGGCGGACCGGGGAACTGTTCCATGCCTTCGGCTGCCGGATCCTGGCCCAGTGCCGGCAGCTGCATTCAGACCTGCCGGATTACGCGGAGCAGGTGTCCCAGAGTGAGCTCCTTCAGGCCTCTGACATCGTGGTGCTGCACTGCCCGCTCAATGACAGCACCCGGGGGATGATTGACTACGAAAAGCTCTGCCTGATGAAAAAGACGGCGGTGCTCATCAATGTGGCCAGAGGTCCGGTCACCAACGAGGACGACCTTGCCCGGGCCCTTCAGGAGGGCGTCATTGCCGGCGCGGCCGCGGATGTCTTTACCCGGGAACCGCCGCTTCCGCCGGAAACGCAGATGCTCCGGGCGCCCAATACCCTGCTGACGCCCCATGTGGCCTTTGCCACGAAGGAATCCATGACCCTGCGGGCCGAGATCGTGTTCCGGAACCTGCAGGCCTGGCTTGAGGGCGGACAGGAAAATATCGTGCTGTAAAAAACGAGCAGCCTGAACAATCAGGCTGCTCGTTCCTGTTTACGGCTTAACCGAACCTGCCGCTTTTCCGGCGGCACAGTCAGCAAACCAGTCAAGGCTGTTTCTGCATTACATTCTGTGACCGGTTGTACACGTTTCTGAAAGCGTCAGGGGGAAACAGATCTCAGACCGGGGCAATGACAAATGACCGTGTGCAGCCCGCGGGATAACAGCGGATAACTTGACAAATTGTTATCTTTTGTTATCCTGCCTTTGAGGTGATTGAAATGACCAGGGTGGAAGAAATTGCGTACAGAACAAATGTCGTTGCCGGACAGGCATTAAATGACCTGATCTGCAGGGCCGGAATGTATGGAAAACGTGACTGCTATGGGAAACTCCAGAGGTACATAAATTCAGAAACTTCGGGCAAGGTATGCATTCTGTACGGGCTGAGGCGCACAGGAAAGACAACACTTCTGTTTCAGCTGCTGCAGGATATGACGCAGGAGGAAAGGGAAAAGGCCGTATACATCAGGGCATGTGTGAATGACTGCATGGCTGATCTGAGCGCAGACCTGAAAAAACTCAGGACACAGGGGTATCGGTTTGCATTTCTGGATGAAGTGACTTTAATGGAGGATTTTATCGACTGTGCCTCGGTTCTTTCGGACATCTATGCCATGCAGGGAATGAAGATCATTCTTTCAGGGGTGGATTCCCTTGGATTCTGGCTGGCAGAAGGGAATGAACTGTATGACCGGGCTTATCTGATTCACACGACCTATATCCCCTTTCGGGAATACAGCAGACTGCTTGGAATCGATGACATTGATGAATACATCCGTTATGGCGGAACACTGATGCCGGGCGAAACGAATGTTGATGATGCGGATGCATTGGATGAAACTTCCGCCTTCCGGGACGAGGAGTCTGCCAGAGGATATATCGACACCGCGGTGTGCAAAAACATTCAGCATTCTCTGGCCTGCTTTAAGGAAGGAAGGCATTTCAGGCATTTAATGGAACTGGATGATGCCAATGAACTGACCAGTGCGATTAACCGCGTGATCGAGAGCATGAACCATCGGTTTCTGGTGCGGACACTGATTGCAGCGTTTAAATCTCCTGACCTGGGATCAGCGGAACAGATTCTTCATAAACAGACGGACCCTGAGATGCAGACGGATATCCTTGAAAAAATGGATAAAAATGTCATCACACAAAGGCTGATGGAAATGCTGGAGACCCGTGATCAGGAAGATCAGAAGATCGGCATAACGAAAGAACATGTGGCAGAAATCAAAGCTTATCTGAAGGCGTTGGACCTGATTACTGACTGTCCGTCGGAAAGCACCATTCCGGATTCCGGTCCGAGTGAATACGTCCTGTTTGCCCAGCCGGGAATGCGTTACTGTCAGGCGCAGGCGCTGGTTCACCAACTGATGGCGGATCCGCTGTTTCAGACGTTCAGCGAAAGGGAGAAAACGCTTGCGGCAGAAAAGATCCTTGAAGACGTGCGGGGAAGGATGATGAAGGACATTGTTCTGCTGGACCGGTCAAGAACACTTCCCAACGGGAAAAGAGCGTTCAGATTGCGCCTGAGCCGCAGGGAAATCGATATGGTAATTTATGACCGACAGGCAAACGTCTGTGAGGAATATGAGATGTTACACAGCAGGAAAGTTGTGCCGGAACAGACGCGGGCACAGGATGTAGAACTGAATGCGGAGGTGGAAGCCAAATACGGGAAAGCGGTTCGCCGATGCGTGATCTACCGCGGCGAAAGCAGGAGGAACGGAGAAATTGAGTACCTGAATGTGGAAGAATATCTGAAAAGTCTGTGATTCTGATGTGACTCCATTGAGATAGGCCAAAGCCCGAGAAGCCCTTATTTATAAGGTGTTTTGAGGCTTTGGCCTGACCCCAAAGCGGCAAACAAGGGTTATATGCTGAACCGACAGACCCAAAACGGTGTTTTTCACGCCTTCTCAATCTCACAGCGGTGATGCTTAAACTCCACACTGGCTTGTGGGAACCAAGCTTCGGGGAAAACGATGGGAATCATCGGGTACGTCCGGATCGGGCGGCGGACCGGAAAACTGTTCCATACCTTCGGTTGCCGGATCCTGGCCCGGTGCCGTCACCTGCATTCAGACATGCCGGATTACGTGGAACAGGTGTCCCGGACAGAGCTCCATCGGGCCCCAGACATTGTGGTGCTGCACTGCCCGCTCAATGACAATACCCGGGGATGATTGACTGCGAAAAGCTCTGCCTGATGAAATAGAAGACGATTCTCATCAATGAGGCCAGAGGTCCAGTCACCAATGAGGACGACCTAGCCTGGGCCCTCCAGGAGGGTGTCATTTCCGGCGCGGCCGCGGATGTCTTTAACCAAGAACCGCCGCTTCCGCCGGAAACGCAGATGCTCCGGGGCCCAATACCCTGCTGATGTCTCGTGTGGCCTTTGCCACGAAGGAATCCATTATCCTGCGGGCTGAGATCGTGTTCCGGAACCTGCTTGCCAGGCTTGAGGGCGGACAGGAAAATATCATGCTGGTAAAAACGAGCAGGTTGACCAACAATCAGGCTGCTCGTTTCTGTTTACGGCTTAACCGAACCTGCCGATCAAAGAAAAGGCAGGTGTGACAGAGAGCGGAAGGCAAAACATCCCTGTCAATCTGATCTATGGGGCCGGGGTTTGATCTTTCAGTCCTTGCGCTTTTTCGGCATCCATATGTGGCAAACTGCCGCTATGCGGCAGGCCATTCTCTGGGAGTCGGAAAGATCAAAGAGTGTCCATAGCGACAATGCTGTCATTGTTATGGAGACAATATAAAGAAAAAAAGAGAGAATGTTCATTCGAGTCTCTAATATCTTGACACGATTCAGACCTAGGGCTATAATAGAGTCGTGGAGCAATGAAAAAAGGACATTGGAGGCGGAAAAATGGTAGACATTAATGTTGTAGTTACCAACAATATTGCAGATCAAATGAAAAAACATAATACAAAGCAGATTGATCTGGCGAATGTGATCGGTGTTAAGAAGCAAGTTATGAGCAAGATGCTTAATGGATCCAGAATGATTAGTATCGCAGAGCTTCGTAGAATTGCAGATTATTTTCATGTTAGCACGGATGATCTTATGAAGAACCCGGTTGCCGTGTGTGAAGGGAATGTAGTAATGGCTTTCATGGGGAAGGTCAATACGGAAGCTGCACGGGAAGCCCTGCGTACGGTTGATGAACTTGCTGACATGATTATTTACCACGCAAATGTTCGCGCTAATGCAAAAATCATGTCAGAAACATGGGAGATGTAGAGATGAATTCCTTTCTTGATGGAATACTGTATTGTGTTGATTCTGAAAGGTTTTGCCAAATCAGGTCTGCTGCGAACAGCTTTGCTGTTAATTATGTAGGAAACAATATAATTCAGGATGACATTTTTTCTTTGATAGAGAACTATGCTCGGACAAAAGAAATGCCGCTTGAATGGATACGTCTGCCGATAGATGATCAGGAGTTATGTGCCTGTACATTTATTCGCGGCGGACGTATTTTTATCATGATAAATACAAGGCTTCCTTATGCTAAGCAGATATTTGCTGCAGCTCATGAGTTGTACCACATATGGTGTTATCTGGAAGACAATGACACCGAGCTGGTAAGAACCGGGTCTATTTTGGATGCTTATACGATTGACACGGGAACAGCAAAAGCAGAAGAGATGGAAGCAAATGCCTTTGCAGGAACCCTTCTGGTTTCTTCAGATGGCTTGAATCAGCAAATCAGGATATATCAAATTAATTGTTCGGACCTACAAGTGGATGAAATACTGACATTAATGGATATTTTCGCCATTCCATATAAGGCTATGGTATTAAGATTGTTTGAAGAAAACAAAATATCCTATGAGAAAGCAGCGGATCTTGTGGAAATCTCTGAAGAATATTTACAGAAGCGTATCTCCGTTACTGGGAAAGCAAAGCGATGGTCTTTTGCACCGGTGGGAACTGAAAGGCTAGGAAGCATTATTGAGAATCTTTCAGAGAATACTGAAAATGAAAGACTTCCAGACAGTCGGTTGAATAGTGACAATCTTAAACTTGAAAAGATAATGGAGAGGTACGGGATAAAGTGAGCGAGCTGGTAAGACATGCGATTTTGGATACAGATTTTGTGTCTAAGGCAAACATAATACAATCGAAAGATCGCGTTCTTGCTGACGAGGTGCTGGAATTTCCGGGTTATCGTTTCTACTGTCATCAGAAGATGAGGCAAGAACTTGGAGATCATGGGACAAGAGCTTCTCAGGGTTGGCTGGATCATAAAATAACCGAGGGTGACATCCGGTGTTATGATGATGAACAGATAATTCAGGAATTGAAGAGTGCCGCCGGAGAGTATTGTTTTGCATACTACCGTTCATTTCTTAAAGAAGGCTGTAATATGATCAGCTCTGACTACTATGGAGAATACTTTAAGGAACTGGATGAATATATAGGAGAAGGCAACCTTGATGATGCCGGATTTTTAGCCAAATTGAGAATTTGTGAGTCTTTGATTGGACATCAGAAAAGCTATGGAGAAATAAAGGCATTTGTACTATTGAAGACTTTAAACTATGTCTATGGTGTTGATGCATTCATTTTCTGTTCGGACGATTCCGATGCCCGGTTGAGCTATGCAAATTCTGCAGCAATTCCCTGTATCAGTGTTCTAAGTGTATTCCAAAAACTATGGCTTCTTGGGAAGCCGTTCGATGAGGTTAAACTTTATTACCAGAGCTTCGTAGACTGGTGTATTAATAGAAAGAATCCGCAGATTAATGTAAAAGTAGTTAAATTTAGCAAAGGATCGAATAAGTTGGAAAAGGTTCCGATCGGGAGTGTTATTTCGGATATTTATGCTGGTAAGTATAAGGCAAGATTAGATGGATATCTTCAATTGATAACTGAATAATGGTAAGCGCAAAATAATATAGCGACGAAGGCATGCAATCACGCAGGATTTTGACGCGCCTTTTCTGATTGAAACCGGCGAGATCATGGAGGGGGAATTCCCGCCCAAAGCGAAAGCGATGGTAAAGGAATTCATTCTGAAGTTTCAGAATGAGCTAAACCAGATGTGGGAAACTGAGAAATATGTAAAGCTGCCTCCGCTTGACTGATTCATTCTCCGATTATCTGATGAAGGAAGTGATACCGTGTTTCATAAGGCTGTAAAAGTGAAGTTTCTTGATGGTACAGCAATGGAGGTCCTGTTTCAGGATGGAAAAGTAAAGCATTATGACATGGCGTTGCTGTTTGATAAGTATCCTCAGCTGAAAGCGCTTCAGGATCATCAGTTCTTCCTGTCCGGAAAACTGATTGGCGCTTACGGAATCATGTGGAATGATGACCTGGACATTGAAACTGAGACAATCTATGAGGATGGCATCACAGTGCGAGAAGAAAAGCTGCCTGCGAGTCAAGCGGCTGCATCCGCTATTGCATCCGCCCGTGCAATGAGTGGCTTATCACAGAAACAGCTAGCTGCTGTCACCGGGATCGACCAGTCTGATATCTCCAAGATCGAGAGAGGTATGGCAAATCCGTCCGTTGCTACGCTGGAAAGAATTGCAGGTGCACTTGGCGGTCAGTTATCCATTCGTATTGTATTCTCGGAAAATGGATAGAAATGGAAAGCAAGATTTCGGGGCGAAATTTTTGCCGCTGGCATTCACCAACAGATGAATGCCAGCGGCTTTCCGTCGTGCACTCCGACAACTGTTTTTATCCGTCTGTGCGTTCGCTACCCATCGAATAATGGTGATCCGCTCTTTGCGCCTATCCAATCGAGAAGCTGCCGCTTCTCTTAACGGCCGTCTTCTGCCCGATTTTACGCCTTTTCGATCTCACAGCTGTGATGCTTAAATTCCACACTGCCATTTTTTACCGACCTGTCGTAGTTAATCCCGACAAGAATCAGATTGCCTTTATACAGTTCCAGCATGTCCGGAACTTTCTGCCTGTGGATCTGCGCGATTGCCGTATTGGCATCCTTTTCGTATTTGAGCTCAATCAGCATCGCCGGAATATCCGGTTTCAAAGGAATAAACGCCAGATCTGCGTATCCTTTCCCGGTATCAAGTTCCGGAATGATCGTATAGTAATCCTGTGCGGCATAATAGGCCAGCTGTACGGCAAAGGACAGTCCTGCCTCACTGTGATAAACCCTGTTGCCGGCCTTATCATGAGCAGCTTCTAAAAGCTCCGCCACTGTTTTCTGATCGCAATTCCATGTGGCTTTAAGGAGCTTCTGTGAATTCTGAAGAGCCCTGAAGGTCACGGTCCAGTCTCTGCTCTTCGTGGAAGATTTGAACACATCCAATACTTCTTTGTTGGGGATGAACAGTTCTTTTGTGTCAACGTCATATCCAAGGTATCCCAGATGGATCAGCATCGTAAGAATGTCATCCTTGCTGTTAAATGTGATTATGTCATTCTGATAACCGGTGATATCCACCGGTATTCTCCCGCCCTCCATCAGGATGGCCACATCTTCCTTCAACCCGTCAAAGTTCCAGTCGATATATTGCTGCAGCGCTTCATATGTTTCTGTCTCATTCCAGTAGTTGTTCATGAATCCGGTGCGCACCGCCTTGACGACTGACAGCGGACAGTACAGACAATACTTCTTTGCTTCCGGTGATCTGCCAGTCGTGATCAGGCTCTCATGCTCCGGATCCGGCGGGATAATATCGCTCACACGATATCCGTCATACCAATCGCTGACCTGTTTATAATCCCGGCCGTATCTTTTGCATAATCCCTCGACTTCAGCTTCTGTGAATCCTGCATAGGAAGCAAGCTGCATGGGAGATGTCATGGAATACTCATCAAACATGTTGAGAGCCGAGTGTTTTCCATCCTTCCTGACAGGAAGAATCCCGGACATATAAGCCAGGGCAATGTACGCCTTATCCTTCAGCCAGCTTCGCAGAAAATCCAGATATTTTTTCTGCCCCTCTTTGTCCTCTTTAGATTCACGGAAGACAGCGTCCCATTCGTCAATGACGATTACGAACTGAGTCTTTGATTTTCTGTAGAACCTGTCGATGCTGTAGGGAAAATCCTTTTCGTCAACCTTTGTATCCGGGTATAGCTCAGCAAGTTCATTAAGGATTCTCAGCGAGATTGTATCAATCGCTTCGTCAACCGTCGTTTCCTGTTGAAAAAATCCGTCATGACTAATCTGACGACATTAAACTTTCCAAGGTATTCATCCCAGGTCAGCGTGTCTTTTCCTTTTTTCGTCCTGCTGATCATGCATTTTTCAAAAAGAGCTCTGCTGTCCGCCTCTTTGTCATAATAGGCGCTGATCATATCCGCGGCCATCGTTTTTCCAAACCGGCGCGGTCTGAAGACACTGACATATCTCTGGCTGGTGTTAACCACAGAATTCAGGTATGAAATCATTTCGGTCTTATCAACAAAAATCTCAGAATTCAGTGCTTCTTCAAAAGCATACTTTCCTGGATTCAAGTATGTTCCCATTTCGCCGTTCTCCTCCTCAGGCCTCAATTTCGGTCTTATGCCGGAGATGCTTTTTTTGAGGCCTGAATTTGACTGCCCTGTCGCTGTTCGCGACAGGGCAGCTTTCACAAGCCTGATTCAACCGGGCAGACAAACCTTATTAAGCTGCCTTCAGTTTAGCCAACTCAAACTGTCAAGTCAAGAATTTCACGGGTTAACATTTCCGCACTTTCAGCTTCCATTCCCGGCCCCAATGCCATATGTACTGTCTTTTTCATCCCGCGGGCAGCAGAATCGGGTCAGATTGCTTTTTCCTGCATCTTTCAGTATAATGAGCCGGACCGGGACGGGATTCCAGAGCCTGTCTGATTCGGAACGGATGTTCAGATCCGGGCACAGGCAAAGGACAAAGCAGCCCTCGATGGAAGAGGCCCGGCCGAAAAGCGTTAAGTGGCCTGGAAGGCGCATCGAAATGAAGCAGTCAATCATCAGAGGGCAGCGTATCCGGAAGGGCCGACGAGAAAATGCCCGGGTGCCTGGAATGAGCACCGGCATGAAACGGTGCTCATATGGAAAGGGGGAGGCGGAACAAACCGCGTGAATATGAATAAAGTCTATTGCTGTTATCCCGGAGGCCGGCATAAAGCGCTGACCATGAGCTATGATGACGGTCGGATTCAGGACCGCCGCCTTGTGAAGCTGTTTAACCAGTATGGGATTCGGGGAACGTTTCATCTGAACAGCGGCCTGTTTCAGGATGAGCGCCGGATTGAACCGGAAGAAATTCCAGAACTGTACCGGGGACATGAGGTCAGCGGCCATACGGTGACCCATCCGACGATTGCCCGCTGTCCCCTGCCGGAGGTGGCCTTTGAGGTGCTGAATGACCGGCAGGCACTGGAGCAGTGGACCGGGTATCCGGTTCGGGGGCTCAGCTATCCCAACGGGTCTGTAGACAAAGAGATCGAGGAACTCCTGCCGATGTGCGGAATCCGGTATTCTAGGGTCGTTGGAAACTCGGAATCCTTTGAACTGCCGGAAAACCCGTATCGCTGGATGGCAACCTGTCATCATAATCACCGGCTGCTTGAACTGGGGGAGCAGTTCCTCGCCCTTCATAAAACCCAGTATCTGTACCTGATGTACGTCTGGGGACACAGCTATGAGTTTGACAATGACGGGAACTGGGAACTGATTGAGACCTTTTGCCGACAGATGAGCGGAAAACCGGACATCTGGTACTGTACCAATATTGAGCTGATGGACTGTCTTGACAATTACCGGCGCCTGCAGTTTGCGGCAGACAATCGGTTTGTCTTCAATCCCAATGCGGCAGAGTGCTGGATTCAGGTCAATGACGGGACTCCGGTCTGCATCCCCGGCGGAAAAACCGTCCGGCTTGGATAACGTCAGGGGCGTTTCCGGGCAGCATGCCGGAAGGAAAGCAAAGCGGCGGCGACTTTTTCAGGCACTGACCTGTCCGGACCGCAACCGGATAAAGCGCGAATTGCCCTGTTTCAGTGAGAATGGAAAGAATGTTCAGAGAGGACAGACGGTGGGAAAATGAATACGATTTACCTGATTGGTGATTCAACCGTAGATGATTCCAGGGAGCCGTTTCACGGCTGGGGCTGGGCCTTGCCGGAACTGGTCCGGCCAGGAATCCAGGTCCGGAATCATGCACTCAGCGGACGCAGCACCCGGAGTTTCTGGGAGGAAGGGCTTTTTGAGCCGGTTTACCAGGCACTGACGGCAGGGGACCTGCTGCTGATTCAGTTCGGGCACAATGATGAGAAGGACGATGAGCGGCATACAGATCCGCAGACCACCTATCCGGAAAACCTGTGGCGCTATTGCCGGATGGCGATGGAGAAAGGGGCACAGCCGATCCTGTTTACGCCGGTGGCAAGGCGGTACTTTGCGGGGGACACCAGTGTCCTGTACACACATGGCGAGTATCCTCTGGCAGTGCGCACCCTGGCAAAGGAACGGGGAATCCCGCTGTGTGATCTGAAAAAGGACAGCCGCGCGCTGTATCTGAAACTTGGAAAGGAACGGACGGCGGAACTGTTTGTCCGGCTTGCCCCGGGGGAGAATGAGGAATTCCCGGAGGGGCATGAGGATTTTACCCATTTCAATGCCCTGGGAGCAAAAGTGATCGCGGCCCTGGCGGCGCGTGAACTGCTGGAAATTCCGGTTTCTGCCCCCTATATTTGTCCGGATGTGCATCTTCCGGAGGGAATGGAATAAGGTGCAGGAACAGGCTATCAGGCAAAAGAGTCATGCCCGGGCACATGGACAGTGAGGCCGGGAGGACAGTGGCAAAGGAAAAAACGGAGGAAAGAGTAACATGGCACTTCATGTAATGGAAGAGGCAAACAGATGCCTCGGATGTAAAAAGCCCCGGTGTCAGGAAGGATGCCCGATCCATACCAATATTCCCGAGGTGATCCGGCTGCTTAAGGCCGGCCGGCTGAACGATGCCGGGTGGATGCTGTTTGAAAATAATCCCTTGACAACCGTCTGTTCCCTGGTATGCAACCATGAAAAGCAGTGCGAGGGACACTGCGTTCGCGGAATCAAGGAGGCGCCGGTTCACTTTTCCATTATCGAGAACTATATTTCATCCACGTATGCCAATCAGATGGTCAAGGGACCTGCTCCGTGGAACGGACGCAAGGCGGCGGTCATCGGCGCGGGGCCGGCCGGCCTCACGATTGCCATCATCCTTGCCCGTTACGGATACGGGGTGACCATTTTTGACAGCCGCGACAAAATCGGCGGCGTTCTCCGTTACGGAATTCCGGATTTTCGACTGCCGGATGATGTTCTGGATGACATGGCTTACCGGCACCTTGAGCTCAAGGGGATTCAGTTCAGGCCCAATACGTATATCGGAAGTGCCATTACCATTGATGACCTGTTCCGGGACGGGTACCAGAGCGTATTCGTCGGCGCGGGACTGTGGAAACCGAACCGGCTCAATGTCCGTGGCGAAAGCCTTGGCAATGTGACCTATGCCATTAACTATCTGGCCAGTCCGGATGCGTTCCGTCTGGGGGAGCGCATCATGATCATCGGCACCGGAAACTCGGCCATGGACTGCGCGCGCACGGCGGTCCGCAAGGGTGCAAAGTTTGTCACCTGCGTCAATCTGACGGACACGATTACCGCCTCCCAGTATGAATCCAGTTATGCCAGACTGGAGGGCGTTGAGTTCATCCTGAACAAGTGTACGGTGGAGATTCAGGAAAAAGGGGTCGTGCTGGCAGACAGTCAGGTGGATGAAAACGGCCGCGTGCAGCCGGTTCACGGAACGGAAATGCTCTATCCCTGCACGGGCGTCATTATCGCCGTCAGCCAGGGCGCGGAGAGCAATCTGGTCACCTCTACCCGCGGAATTGACACCAGCAAGCGCGGCCTGCTGACCGTTGACTCGGACGGGCACACCAGCCGTGCCGGTGTCTTTGCGGCAGGAGATGCCACCAGCGGTGCCCGGACGGTGGTTGAAGCGGTGGCCAACGGAAAGCGGGTTGCCGAGGCAATGCATGAGTATATGCAGACGCTCCCGATGCCGGTCTATACAGACTATCCGGATATTCCCGTGGCACAGACCATTGAGGCAGCGGCGCAGGCGGAACAGCTTGTTTAATGTCCTGCCGCGCAGCGGCAGGGAAGGCAAATAAGCGCTTCAGCTGAAGCGGGAGGTGACAGGATGCAGCTTGAGAACAGCATCATCAATTTTCTGGGAGACAGCATAACCGAGGGGGCCGGCGCTTCCGACCAGGCACAACGGTATACCGATGTGCTGGCCCGGATGTACAAACTGAAAAGAGCCAATAATTACGGAATCGGCGGGTCACGGATTGCCCGGCAGGTTCATGTGACCGAGGACCGGATGGACCGGGATTACTGCATGCGCTATCCGGAGATGGACCGGAACGCGGATGCGGTGGTGGTATTTGGCGGAACGAATGATTACGGACACGGGGAGGCGCCCATCGGGACATTTGCTGACCGAACGCCCGACACGTTTTACGGCGCGTGCCATACCCTGATGGATGGTCTCCTGACCCTGTACACCGGAAAACCGATTCTGATTGTGACGCCGCTGCGGCGGATCAACGAAAACAATCCGGAGGGAGATGGTTCCGGCCGGAAACTGAATGCCCATGAGCCGCTCTGGGTTTACCGGGATATCCTTCTGGAAACGGCTTTCTACTATTCCCTTCCGGTGCTTGACCTGTATGCCACCAGCGGGATTCAGCCTGAAAATGAAAAGGTACGTCGAGAACTGCTGCCCGACGGGCTGCATCCCAGCGATGCGGGCCATGCACTTTTGGCCAGACGGATCGGGGAGGCACTCAGGTGTCTGTAAAACCCCGAAAAATGCACATCCGAAATTCCTGAGGAAAATGAAAACACAGTCAGTTCTGACTGTGTTTTTTTGGCATTTCCGTGAGGAGCGTATGCTTTCTCTGTTTCACGGCTGCGGCAGCTGAACGCTGACCAATGCGCGGCCCTGTCAGCACGATCCCCGACCAGAATCAGATGTCCCCTTACAGTTCCAGAGGGTCAGGATACGCGTGCCTGCGGAGCAGATGGATTGCCGCATCTGCGTCTTTCTCGCCCCTGCGTTCAATCAGCAGGACAGGAAGATCCGGTTTTTGGGGAATGAATGCCAGATCAGCGCAGCGGGACAGGAAATGAACGAATAAAGCAGTGAATTACCGCCGATGTTTCCAGTCATGAAACCGTTCCTGCAGGGGCTTTCCGACGTGGTATTTTTCTCTGAAAGCTGTGATGGAAGCAAGCCCTTCCCGGGAGACCGGCTGGATCCATTTCTTTGAGTACATGTGGTGCTGCATCAGGATGTACCGGATAGGTTCGTCGATGTAACAGAGCAGGAACACCAGGAGAAAGGGAGCGTGGAACAGATCATTGGCAATGTGAATGGTGGGCTGGACCAGAAGGAACATGAACAGGATTTCCAGCATGGAGCCGAAGGCGGAGTCACCGGCTGCCCGGTAGGTATCATTCATGCACCAGTTTGCCATACGGATCAGTGCCACACAGCAGTAGATGATGAGCATCCCGGTGGCAATCTGATAAGAGGTTCCGGATAACCCCATCATGTGCAGAATCGGCGAGTGAAGGGCCAGAAGGACAATGCCGACCATGGCAATCATTCCGCTGCAAAGGTAGATAAGACGCCAGCCCCGGGAATACGCTTCCTCGTGATTTCCCGCACCGACCTCTTTTCCGACAAGGACGCTGGCCGCGCTGGAAAAGCCGCCGAAGAAGCCGATGACCATTCCCTCAAGCGTGCGAAGGACGGCAGTGGCGGCGATAGCCTCATCAATCTGATGGCCCAGGACAATGCTGATCATCATGTTTCCGATGCCGATAAACACCTCATTGAGGATGATCGGGAAACATTTGCTGAGATAGTCGGCAATAAAGGGAAGGGTCCAGCGGAAATGGCTCCGGATCTCAAGCACATAGGGAATTTTGTGCCGGAGAATGAGGAGGGCCATCACGGCGACATTGACCAGACCGGCAATGACGGTTCCCAGTGCGGCCCCCTGGACGCCCATGGCGGGGAGGCCGAGTTTGCCGAAAATCAGGACATAATTGCACAGACAGTTTGTGATGACGCTGACAATCCCGCTGATCATGGGAATTTTCACCCGCTCAATGGAGCGCAAAAGGGCCGCCATGGCAGAGGCGATGACCTGAAGGGGATAGGCAAAGCCGACAATCCGCAGGTAGAGAATTCCGATGGCCCGGATCTCGGGGCTGTCCGTGTAAATGGCCATGACCAGGTCCGGGCGCAGAATGGCAAACAGCGCAAAAAGAATGCCCGGGATCATCATGAAAGAGAGGGTCAGCCCATAGGAACGGCGGATGCCGTCGTGATTCCGGGCACCCCAGTACTGTGCAAAGAACAGCATTCCTCCGCCGACAAACCCCCAGTAACTGGAGAAAAGGAGCGAGGAAAACTGGGCGCACAGGCCGACGGCGCCCACGCTCTTTTCCCCGAGAGAGGCGATCATCATGGTATCCACCATACTGCCGGTGGTGGTCAGCAGATTCTGAAGGGCAACGGGGAAGGCAATGGCGGCAGTCATGACAATCAGCTGCCGCAGGGAGGTCTTGGAGCGGATCGAATTCATTCTTTTCAGCCGGGCGAATCTGCTTTCTGTTTGGGAGTGGCCTGCGCAGCAGCGGCAGTTCCTCAAAGCTTTGCCAGAACAAAGCGGCTCAGGCATAAGACCGGTGCGAGGCCAGATCCCTGCCCGGCAGTGCCAGTTCCTCAAAGCTTTGCCAGAACAAAGCGGCTCAGGCATAAGACTGGTGTGAGGCCAGATCCCTGCCCGGCAGCGCCAGTTCCTCAAAGCTTTGCCGGAACAAAGCGGCTCAGGCATAAGACCGGTGTGAGGTCAGATCCCTGCCCGGCAGCGACGGTTCCTCAAAGCTTTGCCGGAACAAAGCGGCTCCGGCAAACGGCCGACAGGAGGCTCGTAAAGAAAGGCGTTTTACCCGGTGTCCTCTTTCTTTGTAATCTGTTTTCTGCCCATGGGACGGTCCCTGCCGCGGTGCAGCAGCTTCTCAGGCGCCATCCGGGTCTGAGGTCCATGCCTGAGGACAGAAAGCGTGTTCATTCTATCACAGGGAGGCCGGATGAAACAGAGGGAAAACGAACCCAAAACAATGAAAATATTGAAAAAGCCGTGAAACGGCCTGGGTGAAAATTGTTAAGAAAATGAAAATGACGGGATAAAGAAAAACAGGTGGTTCGTCTTTAAAATGAAACCGCTCAGAGAGAGGATTTTCTTTAAATCGACGATGGACTGCAGAATGAAGATGGATTAAATGTGACAAAGATGTGAACTTTTTGTAATATTTCTGTGGCTGAAAAAGAAAGCCTTGGGTTTCTGAGCTCAGAAAATATCCTGTCCGATCCGAGAGATGATCTGACAGGCGTAAAAAGAACGTTTGGATACGGGAGGATGCGAGTATGATGAAACGTGGCATGCGAATTCTTGGATGGATCATGGTTCTTGTAATGATCCTGTCTGTTCCTGTTATGGCAGGCGCGGATACAGAAGTAATCACCTATACCCGTTCAGTTTTTGATGCGCTGCCGGAGGAGGTGCGTATAAATCTGAAAGCACGTGCGGAAGTTGGTGAAATTATTCTGAACATCATTCCGGACCCGCTGCCGGAACAGCAGGAAGAGCCGCAGGTTCAGCAGCAGGAAGAGGTGCAGGAGCAGGCACAGGACCAGCAGCCTGAACAGCAGCCCGAACAGCAGCCCGAGCAGCAGCCGGAACAGCAGCCTGAGCAGCAGTCCGAGCAGCAGCCTGAGCAGCAGTCCGAGCAGCAGCCTGAGCAGCAGTCCGAGCAGCAGCCGGAACAGCAGCCGGAGCAGCAGCCGGAACAGCAGCCGGAACAGCAGCCTGAGCAGCAGCCGGAACAGCAGCC
>DGWH01000029.1 GCA_002395225.1 Christensenella sp. UBA4263 | reverse complement strand
ATAAGGAAAGAGATAAGGAAAGAGATAAGAACAATCTGTTTATTTACGTTCAGGATGGCATAATGCCGGTAGAATATGCTGCCAGCCGGATGAATATGCCTGCAGAAAAATTCGCTCAGGAAATGAAGAATGCAGGATACAGAGTTCCGGCAGAGGGTGTTTCTGCGTAAGAATAGACCATGATCTCTGATAAAAGATGATTTTGTTCCGGCCATGGAGTTGCTCACAGATCCATGGCCGGGACTTCTTGTGAGCGGATAATAAAAACCAATCATTGTTTCCTCCGCTGCATTGAAGATTCTGGAATGATTCAGGCAGATGGAAGAAGCCGGACAGCTAACGGCAGATGAGATCCACGGTATCTATCATGTCACTGGACTGACAGAATTTCCGATGCAGGTCGTGATTATGACGGACTGATAGGAGATGAAAATGCAGGCGAACGGGCGCTTGTGGATAATAATCGGGCGAATATAGAGGACATTTACTATTTGCTGGAATGTGCAGAAAAAGCCACAGATACGTCAGAAAAGGAACATTATCGCATCATTCTGGATTTGATTGAGGAAAAAAATCCGGAAACAATGGGAAAAATCAGGAGGGATAATGATATGGCACGTAGTTGGTTGGAGATTTTAAAGCCGGATTTGAGTGAAAGAGATAAGGAAAGAGATAAGAACAATCTGTTTATTTACGTTCAGGATGGCATAATGCCGGTAGAATATGCTGCCAGCCGGATGAATATGCCTGCAGAAAAATTCGCTCAGGAAATGAAGAATGCAGGATACAGAGTTCCGGCAGAGGGTGTTTCTGCGTAAGAATAGACCATGATCTCTGATAAAAAGATGATTTTGTTCCGGCCATGGAGCTGCTCGCAGATCCATGGCCGGGACTTCTTGTGAGCGGATAATAAAAACCAATCATTGTTTTCTCCGCTGCATTGAAGATTCTGGAATGATTCAGGCAGATGGAAGAAACCGGACAGCTGACGGCAGATGAGATCCGCGGTATCTATCATGTCACGGGACTGACAGAATTTCCGATGCAGGTCGTGATTATGACGGAACTGATAGGAGATGAATATGCAGGCGAACGGGCGCTTGTGGATAATAATCGGGCGAATATAGAGGACATTTACTATTTGCTGGAATGTGCAGAAAAAGCCACAGATACATCAGAAAAGGAGCATTATCGCATCATTCCGGATATGATTGAGGCAAAAAATCCGGAAATAATGGGAAAAATCAGGAGGGATAATGATATGGCTCGTAGTTGGCTGGAGATTTTAAAGCCGGATTTGACTGAAAGAGATAAGGAAAGAGATAAGGAAAGAGATAAGAATAATCTGTTTAGGTATGTACAGGAAGGTGGAATGAATTTGGAATATGCAGCCGGCCGGATGAATATGTCTGCGGAAAAATTCGCTCAGGAAATGAAGAATGCAGGATACAAAGTCCCCGGGGAAGGTGCATCTTCGCAGAAATGACAGGTGTTATCGCATTAAAAAAGAGGCTGTTATGGCTGTATCTGTTTGCAGATCAGGTGCAGGAAAATCCCTGTGATCAAACGTACCCTTCCCATTTTTCAGATAATGAAAAATGGTGAATTATTCAAGCAGCCGGCGGAAGCCGAATACTGACAGCAGAGAAGACCTGAAACAGCTGTCAGGCTGCCAGACCAAAATGCCTGTCCGTTCATTTTTGGACGTGCTTTTGGAAGATTTGGTGAAACAGATTGTTTCTGCAGTAAAAGAGCGTTCTTCATGAAAAACTGACAATTTTTATGTATAATTAAACCTTTTTCTTGACACTGTATGCTGATCAGTCTAAAATAGAGTGCAGTCAAAGTGAAGGCTTGAGTTGAATCTCAGTCAGACAGATTGTTCACGGATTTATTCCGTTCTATAATAAACTGAATATGAGGGATTAATGGTCTGTTGTGCCAAAAAGTCGACAGCGCCCTGAAAGAGGTCGCTATGCGTCTTTGAGGGATGACAGGTGGTCAGTGGACGAGTATCCGGGGGTGCTTGCCTTTCAAAAAAACCAGTTGTATGTTACTGAAGAGGACGGATGTCTTTTTTGCAGCAGAACAGAGCATTATATCTGAAATCGACCGCTTTCACACGCGACCGTGGCACGTTATGTGCGAATCTTGAAGAAAATAAAAGTTTTTAAGAGGAAGGAGTGTGAGGGTGTGCCGATTATTTTTGCTATTCTGGCAATTATAGTAGCACTTGGCGCAGGCGCCGGTGCTGGTTATATTTATCGCAAGAATATCCAGGAAAGAAAAATCGGGCGTACGGAGGAGTACGCCAGAAATCTGCTGGACGATGCGCAGCGTCGTGCAGAGGAGAAAAAGAAGGAAAGCATTCTTGAGGCGAAGGAAGAAGTAATCCGTCTGAAGAATGAACTGGACCGGGAGGTCCGGGACCGCCGGTCAGAGGTGCAGCGTTCAGAACGTCGGCTGACGCAGCGTGAGGAACAGCTCGACAAGAAAGCAGATGCGCTGGATGCAAGAGAAAGCTCTCTTGAACATAAGCAGGAGGATCTTGAAAAGCTTACCGCCGAGGCACATGAGTATCTTGACAGACAGAAAGCTGCGGCTGAGGCGGCAGAGGAGATTACCCGTGAGCGTGAGGTCAAGCTTAAGGAAGAGCTTGAACGGGTAGCTCAGCTGACACATTATGAGGCACATGAGCTTATCGTTGAGCGGGTTCAGAAAGAAGCTTATCATGATGCCGGTGTAATGGTTCGGGAAATCGAGCAGAATGCCCGGGATGAGGCTGACAAGAAAGCCAGAAATATCATTGCACTGGCAATTCAGCGCTGTGCGTCCGATCATGTTGCTGAGACAACGGTTTCCGTTGTCAGCCTGCCCAATGAGGACATGAAGGGCCGGATTATCGGACGTGAGGGCCGGAATATCCGGACGCTGGAAACGGCGACAGGCGTTGATCTGATTATCGATGACACACCGGAGGCTGTGGTGGTTTCCGCCTTTGATCCGGTTCGGCGCGAGGTCGCCAGAATAGCCCTTGAAAAGCTGATTGCAGATGGCCGCATTCATCCTGCCCGCATTGAGGAAATGGTGGAGAAGGCTCGCCGTGAGGTAGAGACGACAATCCGTGAAACCGGTGAGCAGGCAATCTTTGAGACCAATATGCACGGAATTCACCCTGAACTGGTGAAACTGCTGGGCAGAATGCGGTACAGAACCAGTTATGGACAGAATGTGCTGAAACATTCGATCGAGGTGTGTCATCTGGCAGGCCTCATGGCTGCAGAGCTGGGCGCCGATGTTCAGCTGGCCAAGCGTGCAGGTCTGCTGCATGATATTGGCAAAGCGGTTGACCATGAGCAGGAAGGCACACATGTCGAACTGGGCGTTGAACTGTGCAAGCGGTATCATGAGTCGCCCGAGGTGATTCACTGTATTGCAGCGCATCACAATGATGTGGAACCCCAGACAATTGAGGCCGTTCTGGTTCAGGCAGCGGATGCGATTTCCGCAGCCAGGCCGGGCGCAAGACGCGAGTCGATTGAGAATTACATCAAGCGTCTTGAAAAGCTGGAAAGCATTGCCTCTGAATTCCAGGGCGTTGAGAAATCCTTTGCCATCCAGTCCGGCCGTGAAATCCGGATCATGGTTAAGCCGGAGGATATCAATGACGACGGAACAGTGGTACTCGCTCGTGAGATTGCCAAGCGCATTGAAAATGAGATGGAGTATCCGGGACAGATCAAGGTCAATGTCATTCGTGAAACACGCGCAACGGAATACGCAAAATAATACAAAGGCGATGCAGAGCATCGCCTTTTTTCGTCCTCTGGATTTGGGGATGGGGATTGACGGGTTCCCGTGTTTTGTGGATTGCATTTGGATGTATCTGCCGATATAATACAATCACAGGAACAAAGAAGGAACGACAGGATTTTTAATAGCCGAAACAGGAGTTAAAGGGGGAACAATGGCCAGACCGGAGAATCTGCATGATGTGCAGTTCAATTTCTTTGAAGACCATGTGAGCCTGGCGGGGGAGCGGGTGCAGAAAGCGGTTAAGACCAGCTGGGCAGCGTCATTTGGCGACAGAGTATATCCGATGATTAAAGAGTCGTTGTTTGACCCGCTTTACAGTACACAGGGCAGGCCTGCCGCACCGACAAACGTGCTGGTCGGGGCATGCATCCTGCAGCTGCTTCTGGGCATATCGGAAGATGAACTGTTTCTGCGGATGCTGACGGATCTGACCATTCAGTATGCACTGCACCGGACAACGGATGAAAAGCTGCCCTTCTCAAAAGTGACGTTCAGACGGTTTAAAATGCGGGTGATTCACTACTATGAGGTTTCGGGAGAGGACCTGTTTCAGAAGTGCTGTCAGGAGATACTTGATAAAATGAAGGAAGAGGAAAAGCCGATGACGCGTTTTCTGCGCAGAATCGGACGCCTGTCAGTACAGGATCTGTATTCACAGAGCCGGAGGGAAGCAGGAAAGAGCGAAGAGGCGGCCGGAAATTTGCCGATGAATGGACAGGAAAATCAATCGGAAGGTCCGGAAGGGACTGAAACTGAACAGGGAGGAAGGAAAGATGAAACGGGAACAGGCACGAATTCTGGCGGAACGTCTGGTTGCGCAGATGACGCTTGAGGAAGCGGCAGGACAGCTGATTTTCAGAGCGCCGGCCATTGAACGGCTGGGAATACCGGCGTATGACTGGTGGAACGAAGCGCTGCATGGCGTTGCCAGGGCAGGCATGGCGACCATGTTTCCTCAGGCCATTGGCATGGCGGCAACCTTTGACCCTGACCTGATTGAGCAGCTCGGGGACGTGGCAGCAACGGAGGGACGCGCCAAATACAATGCGGCCTCGCGTCACGGGGACACAGATATTTACAAAGGACTGACCTTCTGGTCACCCAATATCAATATTTTCCGGGATCCCCGCTGGGGAAGAGGACAGGAGACGTTTGGTGAGGATCCGTATCTGACCGGCGAGATGGGCGCCGCCTATGTGCGCGGACTGCAGGGAACCGGCGATGTGATGAAAGCAGCGGCCTGTGCCAAGCATTTCGCCGTGCATTCCGGACCGGAGGATCTGCGGCATGAGTTTGATGCCAGGGCCAGCGCCAAAGATATGGCGGAGACCTATCTGCCGGCTTTTGAAAAACTGGTCCGGGAGACCGGGGTCGAGGCCGTGATGGGTGCATATAACCGTACGAACGGCGAACCCTGCTGTGCCTCGAAAACCCTTATGGATCTTCTTCGGAATGAATGGGGATTTAAAGGCCATTTTGTATCGGACTGCTGGGCGATCCGTGACTTCCATGAAGGACATCATGTGACGGAAAATGCGGTAGAATCAGCGGCGATGGCGATCAATGCGGGTTGCGATCTCAACTGCGGCTGCTCCTATGAGAATCTGGTGGCAGCGGTCCGGGCCGGACTGGTGGATGAGGAAACGGTGCGCGAAAGTGCGGTACGGCTGTTTACGGTCCGGTATATGCTGGGCATTCTGGGAGATGGTTCGGAATACGATCAGATCAAGTACACGGTTGTGGAATGTCCGGAGCATCTGTCAAAAGCAGAGCGGGCGGCACAGGAAAGCTGCGTGCTGCTCAAAAACAACGGCATGCTGCCGCTTTCACCGGACAGGATTGGGACCGTTGGCGTTATCGGGCCGAATGCGGACAGCATCGGATCCCTGATCGGCAATTATCATGGAACCTCGTCACGCTACATCACGGTTCAGACAGCGCTTCAGGATGCTCTTGAAGGGAAAGCCCGCGTTCTGTGCTCAGTGGGCTGTCATCTGTACAAGGATCGGGTGGACGGTCTGTCAGCCTGTCCGGATGACCGCCTGGCAGAGGCCGTTACGGTTGCGGAAAACAGTGATGTGGTCATTCTTGTGGTAGGCCTGGACGAAACCCTGGAGGGTGAACAGGGGGATACAAGCAATCCCTATGGTTCGGCAGACAAACGGGATCTGTATCTGCCGGACTCCCAGAGAAGGCTGATGGAGGCAGTGCTTGCCGTCGGCAATCCCACAACCATTGTCCTCATGTCCGGGAGCTCCATTGATCTCGGTGATGCGGGGGACAAGGCGGATGCGATTCTGCTGGGCTGGTATCCGGGTGCCCGCGGAGGACGGGCAATTGCTGATATTCTGCTGGGACGCTGCTCTCCCTCCGGCAAGCTTCCGGTCACCTTCTATCGAAACGGACAGCTGGAAACGATGCCGGACTTTGCGGATTACAGTATGAAAGGGAGAACATACCGCTATATCGAGGAACAGCCGCTTTATCCGTTCGGATATGGCCTGACCTATGGCGATGTTTCCGTGACTGACGCAGTGTGCGAAGGGAAAAATGAGGACAGCCTCCTGATCCGTGTCAGTGCCGAAAACGCAGGTGACCATGGGACGGATGAGGTCGTGCAGATTTATGCGCAGAACAAGGGAAGCGTACAGGCACCGCGTAATCCCAGACTGGTTGCCTTTGCCCGCATTCATGTGCCGGCCGGGGAAAAATGGACCGGAACAGTGTCGGTCAGCCGCCGGAATCTGCTGGTAGTGGATGAGGATGGAAAACGGATCGAAGAGGGTCAGGTACAGCTGTTTGCGGGACTGGGCCAGCCGGATGAACGTACCTGTGCACTTACCGGGCATCCGGCTGTTCAGGTAAGATAATGCAACAGCACCTCGGACTTTAGGCGCTGCTGCTCTGCGGCACAGGCCTGACAAACCGGAGATGTTTTGCCGGACCGGATTCTCTGAAACGATGAGCATGGCCGGGCAGGCGTTTGTCAATGAAGCCGGCTGAAAAGGAAATGATAACTGGAGGAGCTCCTCCAGTTATTTTTGTTAGGGACAGAGTTTGTTGAAGTTGAAGGGAAAACAGCAAAAAACCGTCCGGAAACCGGACGGCAAAATTCAGGACTGGTAGTGGTCCCCGTGGTCAAAGAACAGGTGATCAAGGGCGAAAAAGCTGCCCTCGGCATCCATTTCATGAAGGGGACGGGGGTCAAATCGGATTTCAAAGGGATGAGAGGTAGGCAGATAGCGGAAATCAGCCATCTGATTCCGAAGCTCTGTTTCAAAGTGGGCATCGGCGGCACCGTAATCCCCCTGGAAAATGACCAGATCCGGGTCGAAACTCAGGGAGATATTCCGAAGGGCACAGGCAAATGTGCCGGCGAGAAGATGAAGGGCCTGACGGGCTGAGGGATCGCCGCCGGCGCTGCGGGCAAAGACCTCCGGAATAGTCAGCGTCTCCTGATTTTCAGCCCTGCTGAATGAATGCAGAATCCGATTGACCCGGGAACGGGAAACCAGGCGTTCAAAGCAGCCGTAGCTTCCGCAGCCGCAGGGCTCGGGATCGTTCGGGTCGATGATCATATGACCGATTTCCCCGATCAGGGAATTGCGCCCGTTGAGAATATGGCCGCGCTCAATCATGCAGCCGGACAGTCCCCAGGTGGTAAACAGGACCAGAACCCGCTTGGACCGGACGTCCGGGTCGGTCAGGTAGGGACGGGCACACATTTTGCCGGCGTTTTCGATAAACAGCGGTGTTTCGGCGCCGAGAAGGGCATGCAGATCATCCAGAAGGTGAATGCGTGTTCCCCAATTCGGCCGATGGGAAGAGAAAAGAAGGGTTCCGGTCTCATGGTCGACCGTTCCGGGAACGGAGACGGAGGCGGCCACGACAGAGGATGGGGCAATGTGCATTTCTTCCAGCAGATCCGAGACGACGGCGGCTGTCCGGTGTCCGGCCTCATCGGCTGTTTCCGGGAGCGGTTCGGTATAATTTCTGGAAGCAATCCGGTCGTGCCGGATGGTATAAAGATGAACCCGGGTTTCCTGTGGCCAGAGAGACAGGCAAATGTAGTACCTGGATTCGTCCAGAGAAAAGTGCTCCGGTCGTTTTCCGCCGGTACTGGTGGACTTGCCTTTTCCGCGGGAGACGAGGATGCCGGATTCCAGAAAGTAGTGAATACATTTCATGACGGTAGGGCGGCTGAGTCCGGTCAGGGCGGAGACCTCACTGGCATCGTAGACATCCCCGGTGCGAAAAACCTGAAGAACGGATTTCCGGTTGGCAACTTTAAGGTCGTTCAGCATTGCAGGTGAATCCGTGGGAAACGATGGCATGTTTGTCCTCCTCCTCACATTCCTTATTTGCCTGAGTTTTATTTTAGCGCGCAGATGGATAAACAGACTCTTTGCCTCAGGGCTGTTCGATTAAGCAAAAAACTCTTTTTTGCCGAAACAAACCCGTGCAGGAATCCGGAAACAACCATTCCGGATGGGCTCATATCGGGCGCCCCCCGATTGTTTTTCATCAGGTGCAGAATCGCTTTTGCTGCAGAACTTGCACATTGAGGAAGGGCAGCCGGGAAAGCTAATAATGAAAACATTCGGCTCTGAATATGCGAAACATAGCACGAATATCGTTTAAAGTCAATGACAGGAACTAAAAATGACAATATTCTCACAAATTGCCATGCGGGAAGAGGTAAACATGTTTGACTTTTCTAGAGAGTCACCGTATTATGATGTCTGTGACTGCAGAAAATGACAGATACCTGCAGAAGAATCTGGGAGAAAACAGACCACGACCTTTGTCTCCCGGATGAACCGGTTCCCAGCGAGCTGTATGAAGAAAACAGCGGATTGGTCGGAGCGCAACATGTTCCGGGATGTCATCTCTGCTTCTGCGAACGGACTATTTGCGATAACTGAGGGACAGGTTCCTGATGAACGGACAATCGCAGAAATGCGCTTATGGAACGCGGTGATTTTTCGCGTGAATGAGGAAAGGCACGGACAGCCAGGCGGAGGATTTGAGCCGGGAGGGGGTAGTGCCTGTGCAAAATTAGTCAAATGATTCAACCGTACAAACAGGGAGGAACAACATGATCATTCGTACAATCAACCCGGCAATCGAAAACCTGTCGATGCCGAATGTCAAACTGACGGTGTACCTTCAGGAACCAACAGAGGCGCTTGCCATTCAGGAACGCCCGATGATTCTCATCTGTCCCGGCGGAGGGTATGCCTATACATCGGACCGTGAGGCGGAACCGCTGGCCCTTTCGTTTCTGGCCATGGGGTATCATGCGGCAGTTCTTCGCTATTCCGTGGCACCGGTCCGTTTTCCGGCAGCGCTGTGTGAACTGGTCAGGAGCATGAAGTGCCTCCGGGAACATGCGCAGGAATGGAAGATTCAGCCGGACCGGATCTTTGTTCTCGGCTGTTCGGCAGGCGGACATCTGGCGGCCAGCCTTGGGGTAATGGGAGGAAAAGAAGAAATCCTGAGGGCAACGGGCCTGCACCCCGGGGACGCGGAAACGGTTCGCCCGGATGGCCTGATTCTCTGTTATCCGGTCATTACCGGAGGGGAATATGCGCATCGGGGCAGTTTTGAGAATCTGTTTGGAACGGAACAGGCGGAGAGAGCGGAGGAAATGTCACTTGAAAAGCAGGACCTTTCGGGCATGCCGCCGGTCTTTATCTGGCATACCTTTCAGGACGCGTCCGTTCCGGTGGAGAATACGCTGCTGTTTATCCGCGCACTGCGGACAGCGGGGATAGAGACGGAGGTTCACATTTTTGCAAAGGGTGAACACGGCCTGTCTCTGGCCAATCAGCTGACTGTGCATACAGACGGGTCGGGGGCCGAGCCTTCCTGCACCGCCTGGATTCATCTGGTCCACACCTGGCTGAGCGAACGGTGCGGGTATTGATCGATCCATCCTGGTGCGGCATCATCCGGCATTGATCCGGATGAAACCTATAGAGAAATACAGATGCCGGAGGCGATGCGCCTCCGGTGCTTTTTTATTGCGATTTGGCTAAAATCACGCGGTAAAGATTGACATTCGTATTTGAATGAACTATACTATGCTTTAGTTTTGAAACAGTGTTTTATAACTTCCATATACCGTGAACAACTTGAAGCAGAGGAACGGAGGAGTGACGATGAATTATTTACTGGGCGTTGACCTGGGAACATCCGGAACCAAGACAGTCCTGTTTGATGAACAAGGAACAGTGATTGCCTCTGCGCTCAGAGAGTATCCGCTGATGCAGCCGAAGAATGGCTGGGCTGAGCAGGATCCTGATTTATGGTGGCAGGCCAGCGCTGAAACGATTCGTGAGGTCATTGAGAAAAGCGGAATCCGTGGGAGCGAGATTGCCTCACTCGGCATTTCCGGACAGATGCACGGACTGGTTCTGCTGGACAGGGACGGCAAGGTTTTGCGGCCGTCCATTCTCTGGTGTGACGGACGTACACAGGAGGAATGTGATGAGATCACCCGCCGGATCGGGCGGGAGAGACTGATTCAGATTTCCGCCAATCCGGCGCTGACCGGCTTCACGGCCGGAAAGATCCTCTGGGTACAGAAGCATGAGCCGGAAATCTGGGCAAGAGCCTG
>DGWH01000134.1:97947-169845 GCA_002395225.1 Christensenella sp. UBA4263 | reverse complement strand
ATCGGTCCTTTCTTTTTGACGGAGAATAAAGCGCAGAGGAGTTCCCTCAAAACCAAAGGTTTTCCGAAATGCATTCTCAATGTACCGCTGATAGGAGAAGTGCATCAGCTTTTCATCGTTGACAAACAGTACAAATGTGGGAGGGGCGACACTCTGCTGTGTGGCATAGTAGATTTTCAGCTTTTTGCCCATCACGGTCGGCGGCTGAAGTGCCCCGGTGATGTCGGCCAGCACATCATTCAGAAGACCGGTGGTAATCCGCCTCTGCGCCTGCTCATGCACCTCAAGAACTTTCTCAAGCACCTTATCCACCCGCTGACCGGTCAATGCAGAAATGAAGAGGACCGGAACATAATCCATAAACTTGAGATCATTCAGAATCTGTTTGCGGAACGTTTCCATGGTATTGGTGTCTTTTTCAATGGCATCCCATTTGTTGACCACAATCACACAGGCTTTTCCTTCTTCATGAATGTATCCGCCGATCTTTGTATCCTGTTCCGTGACCCCGTCCCGCGCATCAATCAGGAGGAGCGCGGTATCGCACCGCCGGATGGCCGCCAGTGAACGGATAATGCTGTAACGTTCAATGGATTCATCCTCAATGGCCCGCTTGCGCCGGATTCCGGCGGTATCAATGAGCGTAAAGCGATGTCCGTTCCAGGTAAGGGGAGCATCAATCGCGTCCCTGGTCGTTCCGGCAATGTCGGATACCATTGTCCGCTCCTGGCCCAGCAGCCGGTTGACGAGACTGGATTTGCCCACATTGGGCCGCCCGACCACTGCAATGCTGACGGTCTCATCCGCCTCGTCATTTTCCTCACTCTCCGGGAAATGCTCAATCAGCGCATCCAGCAGATCGCCAAGCCCTGTCATATTCGTCGAGGAAATCCCGTACGGATCGCCAAGTCCCAGCGAATAAAACTCATAAATGCTGTCCTGCTGAGCCATTGAATCGATTTTATTGACGACCAGAATGACCGGCTTGCTGCTCCGTCTCAGCAGCGTGGCCACATCCTCATCATCCGCCGTCAGTCCCGTCCGTCCGTCCACAAAAAACAGGATGACATCACAGGTATCGATGGCAATCTGCGCCTGATGACGCATTTCTTTCAGAAAAACATCATCCGAATGGGTGTCGATTCCGCCGGTATCAATCAGCGTAAACCCGTGTCCCAGCCATTCACTGTCCGCATAGATCCGGTCACGCGTCACGCCGGGGGTGTCCTCGACAATCGATATGCGGTGTCCGCTGATCCGGTTAAAAAAAGTCGATTTGCCAACGTTCGGCCGTCCGACGACCGCAACAAGGGGTTTTGCCATAATGTGTTATTCCTCCGTTCCGCGCAGGGCATAAAGCAGATCTCCGCCGTCATTGGGGACGGGGATCACAGGAATGCCCAGACGTTCCTGTAATTCGCTGAGTGTCATATCATCCAGGAAAACATCGTCACCCTTGCGCAGCATATTTTCAGTAATCAGTATTTCATCCGCCTGTTTGCCGGAAAGCTGTTCAAGCAGATCTCTGCCGGTTAAAAGACCGGCGACGGTAACGGTCTCACCGAAGAAACGGTTGATCACCGCCTGAACGGTAATTTCAACGCCGGGAAACGGGCAGGCGGAAATCAGTTTTTCCATGAACGGGGCAGCCGATGTCCCGGTTGCCACAATCACCTTTCTGGCTCTGCAGCTCCCGTCCGGGTCCAGGCGATACGCCGTCCGGAACTCGGTTTCAAACCGTCTCAGCAGCCCCACGCCGTTTTCGTACTGCGGATAATCCTCATAGGCCTCATCCGGCGGAATGGGAAAGCCGGCAATCTGATAAAACTCGTCAGAAGGGAAAACAAAACGGGTGCCGTGCTGTCTCAGCATCTCTGTCCGGACCTCGTCCGCAATCCGGATGACATTGGCCGCTTCCTCCCGGGTATACGGCCTCAGCGGGAAAAGGTGTTCCCTGTATTTGGTCAGTCCCACCGGCACCAGCGCCGCGCTGAGTGCGTGGGGCATGAATCCGGTCAGATCGGAAAGGGTTCTGCGCAGTTCATCCCCGTCGTTGATTCCGGGACAGAGAACGATCTGGCAGTGAAAACTGATTCCGTTATCCGCAAACCGCTTCAGATGCTCCATGATTCTGTCCGCATGAACGTGATGGAGCATCTTCTTTCTCAGTTCTCCGTTTGTCGTGTGTACGGAGATGTAGAGCGGACTGGCATGGCGCTCAATGATTCGGTCCATCTCAATCCGGGGGAGATTCGTCAGGGTCACAAAGTTTCCGGCCATCAGCGAAAGGCGCCAGTCATCATCCCGGATATACAGAGACTCCCGCATCGCCGGCGGCATCTGCTCAATAAAACAGAAGATGCAGTGATTGGCACAGGTCCTCGGGTGACTCATCAGGGAGGACTCCAGTGTCAGGCCAAGGGGCGCCTCTGTCTTTTTGTCGATCACCACCTGACGCCGCGTTCCGTCCACGCCCTCTACCCGGATGGACAGATGCGGTCTTGCCGTCAGATACTGATAATCGACCAGATCCAGCACGGGAACCTCTCCGATGCTGATCAGCGTTTCACCGGCCTTTAGCCCGGCTTTTGACGCAAGAGAATGAGGGGCTACCTCCACAATTTTCTGCGGCATACCTGATCTCCTCTCCTGTCATTCTTCGGTGTATTATCGCCGATTTACCCCTGAAAGTCAAGGCGGAGAGAAGGGGACCTCTTTACCGCAAAGCCCACTTATGCTAAAATACTCCTGTTTTTGCGGCAGGGGAAACCCATTCAGAAAGAGGGCATTGCATGAGCACAAATTCACCAACCCAGATCCCGTCCGGGCAGCCGAATGAGGAAGATCTGGAGATTCATCCGACATTTTTCCAGCGTATTCTGGCCTTGCTCGGTGTCATCGCACTGATCGGCCTGTTTCTGGCACTGCTTTATCTGATTCGCAGGATGGCCTGACCATCGTCCGTTCTAACACTCCAATCTCCTGTATCTGCTTCTGAGCAGAGAGCAGACAGGAGCATTTTTCTATGTCAATGAAAACGGTTTTTCCGGTATGGGGAGGAAACAAATGTCTGCACGCATTCTGATTGTGCTGTTTATTCTACTGAGCATTGTCTACAATGCGGTCCTTTCTTTTGTCGCACAAAAGCAGCGGCAGAAACCGCTGCCCGTCTCGGTCAGCGATGTCTACGACCCGGCACGCTATCAGAAATTTCTCGCTTACAAGGCAGATTACCGCCGCCTGAGTTATCTGTTTCAGCTGCTCGGGCTGCTGGTGGAACTGCCGCTCCTTTTTTCCGCTCTCTATCCGGCAGTGGAGCGGTTTTGCGGAGGAAATCCCTACCTGATCGCCCTGCTGACCTATGTGATTTTCCTGATTCCCGAAACGATTCTTTCCGGAATCCGAAGCGGTATTTCCACCTTTCACATCGAAGAAAAGTACGGGATGAACAAAAAGACCGTCCGTGAATTCATCAAGGACTTCTGCATCGAGAATGTCCTTGAAATGCTCATCATCGTCCTGCTGACCCTCTTTGTCACGTTTGTGGGTGAACACATGGACGCATGGACCGGCCATTTCAGCATCGGGCTCCCCAGTGCCGCCAAAATCTCCCTGATTCTTTTCGCGGCCTTCTTTCTCATCGTGGTTCTCCTGAATCTGATTTCCTATCAGGCCCTTCGTCTTCAGTACCATTTTACGCCCATGCCCGAAGGGCCGCTTCTTGACAAGATCCGCAAACTGCAGGAAGGTTCAAAGAAGAAGGTAAAGGCCGTCTATATCTACGATGAATCCAAAAAATCAACCTCAAAAAATGCCTTCCTTCTGAAACTGTTCTGGCACCGGGAGTTTGGCATTGCCGACAATTTCATCAATGAAAATGAAGAGCGGGAACTCCTTGCCGTTCTCTCGCATGAAATCGGGCATCTGAAACACCGGAAAAACTGGCGCAACTACCTGTCCTATCTGAGTATTGTCCTGCTTTTCCTGGTGATCATCGGCCTCATTGCCTGGCCGTCTCCCGTTCTCCGGTTTGCCGACTGGGTCAGTCAGTCTTTCGGGATATCCGTCACCAACTACACCATGATTCTGAATGTGCTCTCATCCCTCCTGGGCCCGGTGAGCATTCTTTTCGGCCTCTTCCATAACAGCCGGTCAAGGGCTGAGGAGTATGAGGCCGACCGTGAGGCGGTGTCCAATGGATACGGTCAGGAACTGATCGCCACGTTCAAACGCCTCAGCAATGATGAACTGGTGGATGTCAACCCGCATCCGCTGATCGAGACACTCGAATATGATCATCCCGGGATGGCCAATCGGATCGCCGCCATTCAGCGGGAGATGGCCAAAGGCCGCCAGACAGCCGGATGAAACAGTGCTTTCCCGCAAGCTAACAGAGGAGGACAGAACCAATGAAAATTGCATTGATATCCGACATTCATGCCAATGTAACGGCACTGAAAGCCATTCTCCGCGACATAAAAAATCAGGGAGCAGACCGAATCCTGTCACTGGGCGATCAGGTGAACCTGGGGCCCTGTCCGCGTGAGACCCTGGATCTCCTCTCGCAGGAACACGTGACGTGTCTCGCCGGAAACCATGAACGCTATGTGCTTGAGGCAATGGACGGGAAAAGCGGCTATGAAGGGGCAAACTTTGATCTGGTCCGTTTCACGGCCTCCCAGGTCACACGAAACGATCTCCTTCTTCCCGAAACTGCCGTTCTTGGACCGGTCTTATTCTGCCATGCACTGCCGGGAAAAGATTCCTTTCCGGTTTACGATCCGGACCGTGTGCAGAAGCTGCTGCCGGATTGTTCATTCGGTCATTTTTCGCACATTGTGTGCGGTCACGGGCATAACCCGACACAGATCACCTTTGAGGGCATCCAGATTGACAGCATCGGAAGCAGCGGATGCATGGATGCGGGGATTCCGGGCGCCGCCATGTATTCCATGCTCTGGCTTTATGAAAACGGCATCACCGTGATCCAGCCGCGCTTTGTCGCTTATGATGTCCATGAGGTCATGCACCAGTTTATTCAGAAAGGCCTTTTCGAATCCTGTCCGATTCTGTCCCGCATCATCTGTCAGCAGATGACGGACAATCTGAGCGTTCTGGTTCCGTTTGTCGCATTGTCCAATCAGCTAGCGAAAGAGGCCGGGGTAAGCCATATTACGCCGGAAATATTCGAGCGAGCAGATGAACGGTTTGACTGGGCGGACGGGCTGCGTTCCGCCGAATACTGGGAAAAGGTCATCCGTGAGCTCAGATCCCGTTCCATCGACGTGTGAAACAGCCGCAAAAAGGCAGCGAAAGCTATCTTTCGCTGCCTCTGTTTTTTTTTCAGCGGGCAAGGAGGTGTATCTGCTGGGACATGTAATCATTCCATGCAGCCCGGAGCGGATAGCCGCGCTGCATCAGTTCATCCCCGCCATACACCAGGCCGGTTTCCGTATCCTGATAATCCAGTGCCGGATCAAGACCGGTCAGGCGAAGCAGCTTCGGCTTCTGATGCGGAAACGCCTGTGCATAAACATGTGTGACAATCGCCTCCCGACGGTCACTGCTGACCGACATCCACGCGGCCTCATTGCTCTCATACGGATTTTTCAGCCGATAGAAATCACCGTAGAACAGCGTCGGCTGCCATTCATGCACCCGTTTGTTCATTTCCCGGATCATATCCAGTTCTTCCGCGGTCAGTTTCTGCAGATCCAGCTCATAGCCATAGGTTCCGCACATCGCAACGGCGGCGCGGGTCGCCAGGGGCGTCAGCCGTCCGGTCTGATGGTTTGGAACGGCAGAAACATGGGCACCCATGGCAGAGGGCGGGAAGAGAAGGGACGTAGAGGATTCGATGCGGCAGCGCATCCAGGCATCCGTATCATCCGAACACCAGGTCTGAGGCATCAGGCAGAGAATTCCGAGATCAAACCGTCCGCCGCCGCTCGCACAGCTTTCAAACAGCACGTTGGGGAACTGACCGGTAATCCGTGTCATGATCTCATAGAGTCCGAGAATATACCGATGGCCCAGTTCCTGCTGCTGATCCGCCGGAAGGTCGGCACCCCACATGGAAATGTTGCGGTTCATATCCCATTTCACATAATCCACATTCCCGCGGGTCAGCGCGTCCGTAATCGCGGCAACGATATAATCCCTGACCTCTTTGCGTGTCAGGTCCAGCACCAGTTGATTTCTGCATTCGAGACGTTCACGTCCCTCGACATGGATGCACCAGTCCGGATGCGCTCTGTACAGATCGCTGTCCGGTGAAATCATCTCCGGCTCCACCCACAGGCCAAATTTCAGTCCGAGGCCGTGAATGGCATCGCTCAGATGGCGAAGACCATGGGGGAGCTTATTGAGGTCATCCACCCAGTCACCCAGTGAGCAGTGATCCGAGTTCCGTTTTCCAAACCACCCATCATCCAGAACGAACAGATCGATCCCGACATCCGCCGCACAGGCCGCAAGGCTCAGCAGTTTGTCCTCATTGAAATCAAAATACGTGGCTTCCCAGTTGTTGATCAGAATCGGCCGGCATTTGTTTGCAAACAGGCCGCGGGTAATCCGCTTGTGAATAAATGCATGGTAGCGCCGGCTCATTTCTCCCAGACCCTGCGATGAGTAAAGCAGGTAGGCATCCGGCGTATCAAATGAGGAGCCGGAAGTCAGTTTCCAGCGGAAATTGAATGGATTGATTCCCATGGAAGCCCTTGCCATGCCAAACTGGTCCACATTGACCGTGGCGGCAAACGAACCGCTGTAGCAAAGCGCAAAGCCGTATGCCTCTCCGCTTGTCTCCGTTGCATCGCGGGAGAGGAGAACCATAAAGGGACTTGTCTGAAGAGAGGACGCGCCCCGCTCCGTGGAAACGCCCTGAATGCCCGGATAAAGCGGGCGCCGGAAAGGTTCGCGTTCCCGTGCCCAGGCGCCGCTGAGCGTCAGCAGATCCATATCGGCCGCTTCAAAATCAACCGAAACGCTCATCGCCTGCTCAACAAAAACGGGAAGGTCGCCGCTGTTATGGATTCGAATCCGCCGTGCGAGCACGTCCAGGTCCGGCCAGATGGTATAAAACAGCTCCACTGAAAGCTTGCTGGGCTGATCACGAAGGGTGACAATCAGGGTTTCTGCTCCTTCGCCCGAGGCCGAGGGCATTCCGGGAATCTCCGGTTTGCCGGGGATAATCTTATGCGATTCGTAAACAAGATCCAGCGCATGCGTCCCGTTGGAATGAATGAGGTGAAGCATTCCGGGGCGAAGATCGCTGCCGCCAAATGCAGGACACTCAAGCGGCAGTGAATCAAGCGACTGTTCATGAAGGGAAAAGCTTTCCTCTGTAAAACGGGTCAAGCGCGTTATCATCGTATCATGTACTGCTCTGACGGAAGGACCCCAATACAGGTGAACCGGATATTTTCCGTCGGCCAGTTCAAAAACATAACTGGTATGCGCTGTTTTCAGATGGAAACAGCCTGTTTCAAATGTAATCGACATGAATTTCCTCCTCCAGTCTGAAAATACGAGATTCGGCATAATGGTTCAGTTTCAGTTCCGATTGGCTGAAGTGTACTGAATTGTGATGCCGGTGTCAAGCAGAAAAGCATCTGGGCTCTGTCTGGCTGCCGTTTTCTTTCTGAAAAAAAGCAAAAAAACATCTGTTTTATGCGTTGACAACGAGGAAAGGGAAAGATAGAATTTAATACGTTCCTGCTTTTTACTGACCAATGAAAGGGGAGCTGACGATGAAGGAATGGACCCGGGAAGCCGTTACAATTTCTGAACTTCGCATAAACGGAAGAATTGCCTCGGATGAGGGCGGATACCATTTATACTGGCCTCTGTCCGGCGCTAAATTTCAGTACTCCGGTCAGGATCTGCTGGTTCAGATAACATCAGAAACGCATGTTTTCCCGATTTATATGGCCGTACTGGTTGACCGAAAACCCGTTACCCGATTTCCGCTGCTGAAAGGAACCTACTGGTATCCGGTTCTGCAGTCAATGGACGGAAGTCTTCATGAAATTGAAATTGTCAGAGAAACGCAGCCGATTGAGAATAACGGGGAATGCGACTGCTACCTGACGCATTTCCGCGGCAACGGCAGTTTCAGAGTCATGAAACCGGCACCTTTGCGAATCGAGTTTATCGGAGACAGCATCACCTGCGGCGAGGGGATTGTCGGTGCCTGCGGAAATCAGGAATGGAACACCCTGTACCTCAGTCCCTCCAGTGCGTATCCGCAGCTGCTTTCCTCTGCACTCGGTGCAGATATTCAGGCCATTTCCATGGGCGGATGGGGCGTTTACTCCGACTGGCAGAACAATAAAGACCGCAATATTCCTGCTATCTATGAACGTACCTGTGCCTTCACTCAGGCAGGAAACACTCCCTATGATTTCAGCTTTGATCCGGATATCGTCATTGTCAATCTTGGAACAAACGATCACACCGCCATGCAGCTGCTTCCGGAGTCTGAACGCTATCAGCGCATGACGGAAATCGAAGCGGAAACCGTGGCATTTATGGGGATGCTCCGAAAGCACAATCCCAATGCCTTTATCCTGTGGACATACGGGATGGCCAATCAGACGCTGTCCGGCGTTTTCCGTTACGCGGTCATTCAGGCGAAAAGAGAAGGCATTGACCGTTCAGGCTATCTGAGACTGAGCGAATGTGAACCGGAAAAGCAGGGATCCAGAAATCATCCAGGATTTGATAACCATCGCAAGGCCTGCGACCGGATTCTGGGATATCTGAAGAAATTTGGATTAATCAGCAGCGAACAATAAACGGAGGTGACTTTTTTGAGCATGGAACAGGAGATCAGAGAACATCTGATCAATGTCATTCTGCCTTTCTGGGAAGGGCTGATTGACCGGGAAAACGGCGGGTATATCGGATATGTATCCCAGGATCTTGAGCGGGACAATAACGCCATCAAGGGCTGTATTCTCAACAGCCGCATCCTGTGGTTCTTCTCTCAGGCAGCAGAGACCCTGAAGGATCCCGGGCTGCTTCCTTATGCAGACCATGCCTATAATATGCTCTGCCGGATGTGCGATATTAAAAACGGCGGCGTTTACTGGTCTGTACGCTGCGACGGAACGGTGGAGGATGGGACAAAGCATACCTATAATCAGGCCTTTGCCATTTATGCCCTGTCCTGCTATGCCAGAGTCCGTCCCTGCGCAGGCGCCCTTGAAAAAGCCCTGAGTCTGTTTGAACTGATTGAGGAACGCTGCACCGATGACATCGGTTATCTGGAGGCACATACGGCGGACTGGAAGCCGGAGAGCAATGAAAAGCTCAGTGAAAACGGCGTCATGGCGGAAAAGACCATGAATACGCTGCTTCATGTCCTTGAGGCCTATACGGAACTGTATCGGGTCTCCGGGGATGTGCGCGTCCGTGAGCGGCTGATCTTTATCCTGAATACGCTGGCAGATAAGATCTATAATCCGGAGCGCCATCGCCAGGAAGTCTTTTTTGACCGGACCTATCATTCGCTGATTGATCTCCACAGCTTTGGCCATGATATCGAGACCTCCTGGCTGGCAGACCGCACCCTGGAAGTTCTTAATGATCCCGAAATGACCGCCCGTGTCCGTCCGCTCCTGCAGGCGATGGCCAGGGAAACGTATGAGAAAGCGTTTACGGATCACGGATTTGCCAATGAGTGTGAATGCGGCCGGATCGACACGACCCGGATCTGGTGGGTTCAGGCGGAGGCCCTGGTCGGCTTCCTGAACATGTGGCAGAAAACAGGGGAAACCCGGTACAAAGAGGCCGTCGAAACGCAGTGGCGCTATATCCGTGATGTCATGGCCGATAAGCGGCCGGGATCGGAGTGGTTCTGGTCCGTGGATGAATCCGGACATCCGGTTCCCGGAAAACCGATCGTGGAGCCCTGGAAATGTCCTTATCATAACGGCCGGATGGCTTTTGAGGTAATTGAAAGGAGTCGCGTATGACCTATCAGGAGATTGAGCAGCGTTATGAGACACTGATTGAGAAAAAGAACGCCATTGACCCGACCTACTACAACGGAATCTATGAGCGTTATGTCAACCCGGTCCTGACCAGGGATCATATCCCGCCGTTCTGGATCTACGATCCAAATCCCGCAACAAACCCTTATATGATGCAGCGCATGGGAATCAACGCCGTTTTCAACAGCGGTGCCATTCTGCTGGACGGCAAATATACCCTGATTGCCCGGGTTGAGGGGAATGACCGCAAGAGCTTCTTTGCCATCGCCCAGTCAGATTCCGGCACGGAGGGCTTCCGGTTCTGGAACTATCCGGTTCTGCTGCCGGATACCTGCCCGGATGAAACCAACGTGTACGACATGCGTCTGACCAAACACGAAGACGGCTATATTTACGGCATATTCTGCTCGGAATCAAAAGACACCTCCGTCTCCGATCTCTCTGCAGCGACGGCGGCTGCCGGCATCGTCCGGACAAAAGATCTCAAAAACTGGGAGCGTCTTCCGAATCTGCGGACCCTGCATTCCCCGCAGCAGCGCAACGTCTGCCTGCTGCCCGAGTTTGTCAACGGAAAATACGCCTTCTATACCAGGCCTATGGATGACTTTATCGAAACCGGCAGCGGCGGGGGAATCGGCTTCGGACTTGCCGATGATATCACCAACGCCGTGATCGACGAGGAAAAGATGACCTCTCTTCGCCGGTATCACACCATCACGGAGAGCAAAAACGGTTCCGGTGCGGTGCCGATCCGCACTGACCGCGGATGGATTCATATTGCACACGGCGTTCGCAATACGGCAGCCGGCCTGCGCTATGTCATCTACGCCTTCGCCACCTCCCTTGAGGATCCCTCGGAGGTCATCGCTGAACCTGCCGGCTACCTGATCGCCCCGTTTGGAAAAGAACGGGTGGGGGATGTCAGCAATGTCGTATTTACCAACGGCGCCATTGTCAATGATGGAAAAGTCTACATCTACTATGCCTCCTGTGACACCCGTCTGCATGTCGCAACGACCGACCTTGACCGGCTGATCGACTATGTATTCAACACGCCGGCGGATCCGCTGAGGAGCGTTGACTGTGTCAAGCAGAGATGTACCTTTATCGCCGGAAATCTCCAGTATCTGCATTGCCAGAACTGTGCAAAAGAGCATGGCATCTGACCGGAGACCATCTGCCTGACTGCACCTGTATTTATAAACAGCCGGAGAATTTCTCCGGCTGTTTCAGAAAACAGGAGATTGGAGGAACCCGCGTGGGAAACACACCGCTGACCATCCGGCAGCTTTCCATAAACTGGGAGAAAATACCGGCTGACAGTTATCTGCACAGGATTCCTGCCATCCGAAGCATCCAGACGCTTCGTTTTCATGCTCCGGTGACCTTTTTTACCGGCGAGAACGGTTCCGGAAAGAGCACATTGCTTGAGGCCATCGCCGTTGCGTATGGGTTTAATCCGGAAGGCGGGTCCCGGAATTATCATTTTTCGACCTATGATTCTCATTCGGAGCTGGAAACCGCCCTGTCGCTAATCCGTACGCCCGGGTCCTCCGGCTGGGGGTATTTTTTCAGAGCAGAGAGCTTTTATAATGTTGCGTCCATGGAAGAGGAGTACAGTAAAACAGGCGGTGTTCCGGCGCATTACCATCAGCGGTCACACGGGGAGAGTTTCCTTAAAATGGCTCAGCTGAACATGAAGGGGAGAGGCTTCTATGTTCTGGATGAACCCGAGGCCGCCCTGTCCCCGCAGCGGCAGCTGACCCTGCTCTCTGAAATCCATGACAGCGTCCGCCTGGGATCTCAGTTTATCATCGCTACGCATTCGCCAATCCTGCTGGGCATTCCGGATGCTGAGATTCTGAGCTTTGATGATCACATGCCTCATCCAATCTCTTACGAAGAGGCGGAAAGCGTGAAAATTACCCGTCTTTTCCTCGACCACCGTCATCAGGTACTGCACGCCCTGTTTCAGGACTCAGAATAGCCTGTCAAAGATACGCACCGGAAATGCAGCGGTGTCCTAAGACCGGGCTGCAGCGCACATATGAGGGCCCGACGCTTCGCGTCGGTTTGTCAGCGTATGAGGACCGAAAATACAGCGGTGCCGTAAGACCGGGCTGCAGCACATATGAGGGCCCGACGCTTCGCGTCGGTTTGTCAGCGCATGAGGACCGAAAATGCATCGGTACCGTAAGATCACCCTGCAGCACATAAGGAGCAAGAATGAATCTACCGTTCCGTTTCAGAAAAGGCTTCCGGCACGAGCTGCTTGTCCTGCTTGCGCCAATCGTCGTCCAGAATCTCATTTCCGCCTCGGTCAGTCTGGCAGATGTCATCATGCTGGGGCGGGTGGATCAGGTATCCATCTCCGCATCATCGCTTGCCGGGCAGGTCATGTTTCTGCTGTTTACTGTTTTCTATGGCCTTTCCTCCGCACTGACGATCCTGGTCTCTCAGTACTGGGGGAAAAAGGACTGCGCAACCATCTCCCGAATTCTGGGAATCGGTCTCCTGATCTCCATTCTGTTCTCTTTCTTTGCCGCTTTCATGGCATTGTTTTTCCCGACCACCCTGATGCGCGTCTGGACCAACGATCCGGAACTGATCGCGGCCGGCGCGAATTATCTTCGTTTCGTCGCTTTTTCCTATCTGTTTGCCGGCTTGACACAGCCGTATCTGGCGGTGATGAGAAGCTGCGAGCGGGTCACGCTTTCAACGCTGGTATCTGCCTTTACGCTCACTCTGAACGTCCTGTTAAACGCGGTCCTCATTTTTGGCCTGTTCGGCCTTCCTGCTCTGGGCATTCGCGGTGCAGCACTGGCCACGTCCATTTCACGGGGCACTGAATTCCTCATCTGTCTTATCCATTACCTGAGGCAAACGCTTCTTCCGAAGGGTTTCCGTGCACTTTTTTCCATTCCGCGTGTACTGGTCAGTGATTTCTTTCGGTATTGCATTCCCGCCTTTGTCAATGACTGTCTGTGGGGGCTGGCATACAGCGTCAATTCCATGATCATGGGCCGCCTTGGAACCGACATTGTGGCCGCCAACTCCGTGGTATCGGTGGTCCGTGAGCTTGTTACGACCGTCGGGTTTGGCATTTCCTCCGCTTCATCCATCATGCTCGGCCGGGAAATCGGCCAGAAAAAATACGAGCAGGCACGTGGGGATGCATCGCACCTTCTGACCGTCACTTTTCTAACCGGACTTGCTGGTGCTGTTGTCCTGATCACACTGAGTCCGCTGATTTCCGGTCTTGTAAAGATCTCGAACACCGCCTCCGGCTATCTGCGGACCATGCTCCTCATTTCCAGTGTCTACCAGATCGGTCAGCTGATTAACACACTGCTGATTGCCTCTTTCTTCCGGTGCGGCGGTGATTCCAGATACGGGCTGCGTCTCGATTTCCTCACCATGTGGGGATATGCGGTGCCCATCGGCCTGATCAGCGCCTTTGTCTTTCACTTTCCGCCCATCCTTGTCTATCTGATGATGTGCACGGATGAGTTTGTCAAAATGCCGTTTGCTTTGCGTCATTATCGGAAAGGAACCTGGATCCGGAACCTGACCCGGGATTTCAGGCATTAACCTCCGGATCCGTTTCCCGCAGGGCACCGGAACCTTTGAGCAGGCCGGAATGCTGGATTTCCTCATAAATCCAGTCTGAGATTTTTCTGTTTCCCTGCTGGTTCAGATGAATTCCGTCATTGGCGTACCATTCCGGATGATTTTCCGAGAGATGAAACAGATCCAGGAAAGGGATCTGCCTTGACTGACAGATGCTGCGCTCGATCTGCACAATCTGCCCAACAATCTCCGCCCGGATTTCCGTTTTCATGGGAATTCTGGGTGCCTGGACGGAAATTGGCAGAAGAACAATCAGCTCCCGGCAGTGTTCGGCCAGACGGACCAGAAAATCGTCAAACGCCGCTTCAAATCTTCGTTCATTCCAGATGCCCAGTTTTGAATCGTTGGTCCCGATCATCAGCAGAACACTCGGTTCCTTTACCTGTGACAGCACCTGAAATGTCCGCCCGGACTGCAGCGCGTTTTTGCCCTCCAGAAGCGTGGCATCCTCCGTTCCGTAATTAATGACCTGCCATCCGGCTCCAAGAGACGCCTCAAGCTGATACGGCCAGGCGAATGCCCGGCGGTTATTCAGGACGCCGACACCATAGGTAATCCCGTCTCCCAGACAGTAGAGATGCCGTTTTCCGGCACGGGGAACATCCAGCTTGTTTTCAATCCGTCTGGCATAGCGAAAGCCCAGAAAGAAGGCATTCGAAATGACGGAAAACAGAATGATTATCCAGATCAGCATCGCATCAACCTCATTCCAAAAAAAAAGAATTTGACAGAACCTTCATTCCATCATACAATGACTCCGGCGAGGGAATGCCCGGCATAAATCATCCGGAACATGGACATTCCCGTTTGGAACCGGACATTTTACAGTGGCAGTTTGCCGAAAGGGGTATATCAAATGGCTGAGAACAAATACGCAGGAACAAAAACGGAAAAGAATCTGTGGGAAGCGTTTGCCGGCGAATCCATGGCACGCAACAAGTATACCTATTTTGCCTCCGCCGCCAAAAAAGCAGGCTACGAGCAGATCGCGGCCATCTTCCTCAAAACCGCGGAGAATGAAAAAGAGCACGCGAAACTCTGGTTTAAGGCACTGGGTGAACTTGGCGATACGCCTGCCAATCTCCTTCACGCCGCTGAGGGCGAAAATGCCGAGTGGACCGATATGTATGAGCGTATGGCCCGTGAGGCAGAGGAAGAGGGATTTGCCGATCTGGCCAAGCAGTTCCGCGGAGTTGCCGCGATTGAAAAGCAGCATGAGGAACGTTACCGCAAGCTTCTTCAGAACGTCGAAGCAATGGAAGTATTCAAAAAAGCCGGCGTAACCATCTGGGAATGCAGAAACTGCGGACATATCGTCGTCGGAATGGAAGCACCCGAAGTCTGCCCGGTCTGCAATCATCCGCAGAGCTATTTTGAAGTCCGCGCGGAGAACTACTGATTGATTCAAACGGTCACGTGTTTTCTGATTCGCAGTTCCTCTGCACAAAAAAATTTCAAAAAGCAGTTGACAATTTCTGCATTTTGAAATAGAATATACACGTAACAGGGGAGTAGCCAGACACCGAGAGGTGGGTTTGGAAACCGTCATCCGATGCCGTTTGGCATCCGGTCCAAATGAAAAGGCAAGACTTGTACATGACTGATCATGGTACAAGTCTTTTTTGTATCCTGATCAGCGAAGCGGTAGTGTTTGGTTGAAAAGGAGGCACAAACATGTTGAACATACTTTTTCTTCTCTTTCTGTTGGTCGTTTTTTCTGACCGTTCCGGCAAACGGAAAAGAAGGACCCGTTTCTTCTTTCCGTGGGGAATGATGTCCCTGTTTGACATCGGACCGCACATTTTTGGCTGGGACTCCGGATTTGGTCCGTTTATGTCCGGAAGCAGTCCGTTCCATTCGCCCTTCGGGGGCTTTGGCGGCGGCTTCGGCAGCAGCTTTGGCAGTGGCTTCGGCGGCGGCTTTGGCGGACTGGGAGGCTTTGGCGGAGGTCATTCACGGGGCGGCGGTGCAGGCCGGCACTTCTGAGATCTCGACAGGAAACCGCAGGGCGGTTTCCTTTTTTTTATGAGAAACCGGGAACAAATCTTCATCAGATTTCGTCATATGAGTAGAAAGGACCTGAGAGGAGGAATTGTGATGGACAATCTTCATCACCTCACACTGTTTCGGGCAAAGCACGGGGACAGCTGGGCATTTGAACAGTTGGTGACACCGCATGAACAGATGATCTGGCGAGTCTGCTGGCGCCTGATGGGCAACCGTCATGATGCAGAGGATGCCATGCAGTTAACCATGATCAAGACATGGAAATCAATCGGGCAATACAGAGGGAACGCGGCTTTCAGTTCATGGATGTACCGTATCGCCGTTCATACGTGCACGGATATCCTTCGGAAAAAGAAGAATGACCGAATCGAACTGGTTGAGAACTTTCCCGGTGATGTCTGTCTCTCGGATACCGGAACGATGCCTGAATCCAGCGTTCTTGAGACAGAAAACAACGAGCGGATCCGCCAGGGCCTGAATAAACTTGATGAGGACCAGAAAGTAACGCTTGTCCTGTTTGCCGTCGAGGAAAAAAGCTATACTGAAATATCCGAAATACTGGAGATCCCCGTCGGCACGGTCAAAAGCCGGATTGCGCGGGCGCGCGAACATCTTCGCGGAATACTTGAGGAGAAAGGGGAGGCGGGCAAATGATGAACTGCACGGAATACGGCAAGTATCTGAAAAAGTTTGAATCCGGCGAAGCAGACCGGTCAGATCTTGAAATCATGCGGAAACATGAACAGCAGTGTCCCAAATGTGCTCGGCTGCGTCAGCTGGCTGAAACAGTTCAGACGGGATTGGATCATTACCGGGAGGAAACACCGCCTGCGCCGCAGAACTGTCATGAACAGTGGGTCCGGCAGCTGAAGAAAGAGAAACCAGTCAAGCCGAAATCAGGACGCCGTGTGCTTTTGGCGGCAGCTGCCGTTCTCGTTCTGTTTATCCTGTTTCTCGGCGGCAGGAACATTCCGCAGCAAATCCGGTCCAAACAGACTGCCGCCCCGATGATGGACTATGCCTCTGAAGGCATGCGTGCTGCCCCAGAGGCAGCCTACGAGGAATACATTCCTGAAATGAGCATGGGCGAAATGGCCCTGACCAGTACAGCCGGGACGTCCAATGGTTCCGTCTTTGAAGATGAGACGAGGAAAATTGTCCGTACGGCCTCCATTGACATCAGCACGGCCGAATTTGACAAAAGTCTCAGCCTGATTCATCAGATGTGCAAAGAAAACGGCGGGTGGGTCAGCAGTTCCTCCGTCGTTTCAAAAAGCGGCGGGATGTCTGCCTCAATGACGCTTCGCATTCCGTCTGACAAGCTGGATACCTTCCTCGGCCGGACAGGGGAACTGGGGCGAATCATTCGTCAGGATGAATCCGCAGAGGACAGAACGGAAAGTTACAGAGATACCCAGAGCCGTCTCAAAACCCAGAAAATGCTGCTTGAACGTCTGCAGAATCTGGTCACCACCTCTGAAAAGCTTGAAGATCTTCTGCAGCTTGAACGACAGATTGCCGAAATACAATACAACATCGATTCCCTGACTTCATCTCTTAAGTCTACCGATCAGCAGGTTAATTTTTCGAAAGTGGATATCAGCCTGAAAGAAGAGAAAAAGAAGGAAGTGGTTGAAACCAGAGAGCTCACCTTTGGCGAACGTTTATCCGCGGCTCTTGAGCTGGGCCTGTCCTCCTTCTCGGAATCCCTGCAGAATATGGTTCTTATCCTGGCTGCACTGCTTCCTTACCTGATTGTCGGTGTTTGCATCCTGCTTTGTGCCATATTTGTCATCAGACGAAGGAAGAAGAAATCCTAAACGAAAACAGGGCGCTGAATGATGATTCGGCGCCTGTTTCAGTATCACCGGTATTTCCCTTCGGCACTGTTCGATCGCCCGCAATATTCCCTCTGAATTGTCCCGGCACATCAAAAAAGCGGATGCCCTCAGAAGGGAATCCGCTTTAAGTCGATGCAGATGACGGTTCTTATTCCAGGCCTCATCTATTAACCCGGGATCCGCCTTCTGGTATCATGATACCATATTCTGTTCCAAATGGAAAGGGTTATTTCGAATTGTTACATTTTCTTAACAATTATTCATCCCCCTGTTTGAGCTCCGTTACCCGCTTGCCGGAGATGAAGCCCGTCATTCCATTGGGAAGAATGATCTCATACCAGCCATTATCCGCAACGCTCAGGCAATCATAGATCCGTCCGCCTTCGGCCGTGCCAACCAGAATGCTGTTCTGATCAGGCTTTACGCGAACATTGAGCGTGCCTCCATTGCGGATCTTTACTTTCATAATGACATTCCTCTGTCCGTTCTGAGAGGTCTGCGCATTGGTGTTTCCAGAGGGGAACGGAGTGGAAACCGGAACGGTCGGATCGGCATCAGGAACAGGAACAGACGCCGTAGAGATGCCCTGCTGGACACCTGAATCGGTCTCATCCACCTGAGAATCATCCCATTCACTGATTCCCTCGCCTTCATCCGGAAGGGCCTCAATCGAGGAGGCAAGGGCCTCATAGCATTCATCACAGATGCTCAGAAGACGGCGGAGACCATCATAGCAGATCTCGCCGGCATTGTTCCCGGAGAAGAGCAGATCAAGGGCGACAGAAACCGTTCCATTCGGGGCAGAGTAGAATTTGGCGAAACGATAATCCGCATTCAGGGCATCAAGAAGAGGGGAAACCAGATCCGGATTTTTTCCGTTGAAATCCACAAAACGAAGGACATACAGAATACAGTCTGTTTCCGTATCCGAGAATACGGCAATGGTATTCAGTGTGACATTGCTTCCGCTGAAAGAGGCAAAGACCGCTTCTGAAGAGGGACCCTGTTTCCCTCTGTACGTACAGGAAAAACCGCTGGAACGAAGTTTATCGATGTACTGCCTGGTGCTGTCGTAAAGCGGATCTCCGGCATCTTCCTCACTCGCCGCCTCCGTCAGCTCCGACAGTTCCTCATTATCAGAGCCGGCGATCGACGCCGCAGTTGCACTGGCAGACGCGGCAAGGCTGGACAAAGGAAGCGGACTTGGCGTGACATCCGGCTTCTGCGAGGACACAGAGGATGTGCCGCCAAAACCAGAAAGGCCTGACATGGGAAGTGGGCTTGGCGTAACATCCGGCTTCTGAGAGGACACAGAGGAACCGCTGCCAAAATCAGAAAGGCTTGACATGGGAAGCGGGCTTGGCGTGACACCAGGCAGTGAAACCGCTGATCCGCTGCTGCTGAAATCGGTTCCCTCTGCAGAAAAAGATGAGGCAGCAGAATAGGGAACAGCCGAATCATCTTCGTTCTCATCCGGATACTGATCTGCCGCATACAGGTCTGATTCGGTTACGATCTGGTTCTGATACGGATTTGCCGCGGTGCTGCCAGACGTATAGGTAACATTTTCGGTACCGTTTGTCGGGTAACCGGAATCAGGGACATAAGTTGACTGAGCCTGTGCACTCACGGTTAAGAGGGCACTTAACACAACTGCAGCAGATATAACACGTTTCATTTTCTCACTCCTTCAGCAGGCTGGAGCGCTGTGACAGTCTGTCCGGCTGTCTGCCTATTCCTGCATATTTTATCCGATCTGACAACTGTAAGATCCTGAAAGACAGAAAATCTTTCCGAATATGTCAGTAAAAGTATAAATCATTTTCACAAGGGTGTCAAACCGTTTTGATTCCGCTTTTCCGATGCCGGCACCCGTTTTTCGTCCGTTCCGTGCCCTTTTTCATTCATATTTACCGCTTTCTCTCAGCTTGTTCCGGACGTTCCGTTTGTGATATAATCCATGCTGTTATCCGGCTCTCCGGAATAAAGCCATTTACCGGCTTCCTTATGGGAAAAACAATACGCATCCTGCTTCGGGACGGGGAGCAGTGAAAGAGGAAACGAACATGGAAGATCGCTATTTTAACCTGCCTGATTTACTGGACTATCTGAATGAACTCCGGAAGACAGAGAATGCCCCCCTGACAAAGGCCGGCCTGAACAGCGCCCTCCGGGAATGGATGTCCGGAAAAGAGGGGATCTCTGTTTTGACATGCAGAGACTGCAATACGTATTCGACGACGGGCATAGCGGATGGATACGGCTGGTGCAAGAAGTTCTGCTTCGGGCCTGAAAACAGCTTTTTCTGTCTGATGGCCGCCCCCTGGGAGCAGGAAACCGAAACAGTCAGCGAACAGACAACCTGAACCGTTTCAGCTGATCCGAAAGGATACAGCGCTTGTTTTGCATCGTAAAGAGCGGACACAGGTCCGCTCTTTCATATTGGACGCTGTACCGTCATTTCCCGGCTCATGTCTTCTTCAGTCCCTGCCCGAGCTCTGCAAGAATCCCTTTTACCTTTCTCAAAGAGGCCCGTTCGCTTTTCGTATACTGAGGAATCATCTGCCGCAGGAAGAAAACCCTGAACGAAGAACAGTAATCTCTTTGCTGAATCAGAATTTCAGAATGCTCTTCCGTGGGGGAATAGGTGGTATGCGGTTTAATGATGGACAGGCACCCCTCGCCGTACAGGGTAATCTCCGATTCGGTAAACGAATGGGTTTCATCAAGAAGAAACAGATGATAATTCGGTTCCTCCTCCATGCGCCGGATGATTCGCCTGAAAATCGCGATTCGCTCCTCAGGCGTAAATGGCCGCATTCCCCAGAAGTGATCGCTCATTATGCCGGTAGAGGCAAACTTTCTGAGTGTGCTTTCCCTGAAGACAGAATAATACTCGTTCTCTCGTTTGCTGGTATTCTCATTTCGGCGTCCCATAATGGCAACCATTTCCGAAAAAAGCGGCCTTGCCTCAGGGTCATCCAGAAAACTGCCCTCACGGAGTGCATCATTCAGAATTGCCGCGGGAATCTGTTCGATGCCAAAGTCATTCTTGAACTGACAGATGTTTCCGTTCAATTCAAGCTTTTCACAGAAAAGCAGGTAGGAGACATAATTGTTTCCCATCTCACTCAGGATTTTGCTGTTGATCGGCTGCACGTTCAGACCGGCAAACCGGAAGATCGTGCTGAGGTCATATTCCATATCTGCCCTGACTTTACGGCATAAACGGTTCCCGATGAAGATGCAGATATCAGAGGCCTGTGTTCCCTCATCGGAGTCATACGAAAGTCTCATGATGTTATACGGAAGTTCCAGACGAATATCATCTGAATAACCCGGATCACAGGTAAATCCTTCATACCTCTGAAAAAACAGAACAGGGAAGAGACAGCGCAGGACACTGGACAGATGCAATGCGGAATCCGCATGCCGGATATACTGGGTGCATCGGCAGTCGGTCTGCTCCATCAACCGGCGAAGGACGCTGACAAAGGATGAAGACAGGCCTCCCAGAACACAGACTGACAGATTCTTCCTGTCTTTATAGGTTTCAAAAAAGTCGGCTGTCTGCCCGTTCTCCAGGGTGATCATAAACGGTTCATCTGCCTGCGGGAAACCGGTAAGAAGCCTCAGCCATTCCTGACTGGAATCATTTCCCAGAATCTCGGTGACACGTTCATACAGATGTCTTGAATGTGCCTTCTGCAGAAGCTCGGGTTTCCGGCTGACTCGTTCATAAAAATCGATGAGTGCGCGTTCGCCGACTTTCTTCTGAATAATCCGATCAACAGACGTCTTGCTTGTATAGCCGAGTAAAACCGTGAGCTGAGAACGGGAAAGATCGTTGTCCTCCAGAATGGCTGAACCCAGTTTGCTGCAGTATTGGAGAATAATGGTCATTTTTTCCCTCTGAATCATTCACAATGGAATCAAAAACGGTTCTTGCATGCACAGATGATACTTCATTTCGGGAATGGATTCAATCTCTTTTGCGGTTGTTTTCAGGCCGGAACTGCTCCGGTTCTGCCCGCAGGAATCCGCCTGTCCTGAAGCTGCTTAGTCCTGCAGCCGGATCGCGGCACGGGACGCCCCGATCCCGCATGCGAATCATTTTTTCAGAAAAGTGCTGCAGACCCCTGTTTATCAGCAGGGTTGTTCGTATTTATTCTTGAGGGGAATGGATAATTTCCCGGCTTCCTGTCGTCTCTAATGGTGAAGCCGCTCACTCAGCAGCATCTTTCTGAAAACGCGTTTTCAGAAGGCATACTTTAAAGAGAGGAACAATGAAATGAAATACATCCACGGTCTTCTTCTGTTTCTGCTGACCGCTTTGATCGTTTCCGGTGTCAGTGCAGAAGAACTGCGATATGGTTTTACACTGACAAAAGTCCGGGTAAGGAACAGCCCGTCAACCAGCGCTGAAATCCTTGACAATCTGCTCCCCGAGAGATGCGTCCTGATTCAGTCGGATGTACAGATGGGGAACATCCATTTTGTCGGGGTGACTTACCGCGATGCCTCAGGAAATCTGTCAACCGGCTGGGCTGCTGCGGGCGCAGACGGAAAAATCTATATTGATGAAATCAGCGCATCTCAGTTCAGCAGCGAATTCGGTCTGCCCGCAGGGGAACTGCCCCCTGATCCTGCCGGGACATCCGGCGGCACCTATCATGCGGACATCCGGTCGGTCCCGGCAGCCGAGGCAGCTCAGCCGGCCCCGACAGAGCCGCCTGTCATCAGCAGTCAAAGTGCAGCCCCGAGTCAGGAATCCGCCGGCACCGCCGCCGTTCAGGTTACCCCTGTCCCGGACAGCAGTGCGTCAAATCCTCAGGCAGATCTGATCCGGGCTGCACAGACCCGGCTGAAAGAGCTTGGAATCTATGCGGCAGATATTACCGGAAATATCGGGAGAAAAACCCGGATCGCCATAAAAGAGTTTCAGAGCAGTCAGGGACTGAAAGAGACCGGTGAACTGGATGAAAATACGGTCCGCCTGCTTCTGTACGCGCAGGAAGTGTCCGCGGAAGTACAGGAAACGCCCGCTCCGACACTCCTCCCGGAAAGCGTCACACCCACGCCCGTCCGGGAAAGCACCGCTCAGGTACTGTCCATTGATTCAACCGGTGATCTGGTTTATGCGATTCAGGAACGCCTGATGGAACTGGGCTATTATTCCGGCAACGTGACCGGACACTACGGCGAAAAGACCGCCACTGCGGTTAAACTGTTCCAGCAAAAGAACGGTCTCTCTGCGACCGGCAATGCGGATGCTGCGACGGTTTCCCTGATCCTCTACGGACAGACCGGGAATTCTGCAGCTCCCGCGAACACTTCGGAAACGAATGCCGGGACGGCTGACTCAGCAACCTATCGGAAAGGGGACCAGTCGGAAGTTATTTCCGAAATGCAGTCCAGTCTGAGATCCCTGAAGCTGTACAGCGGGGACATCACGGGACATTTTGGCAGCAAGACAAAAGATGCGGTCATGACCTTTCAGAGAAAAAACGGGCTGACCGTATCCGGCGACCTGGATGAACAGACGGTTGCCGCCATTCGCAGGGCCGTCTCATCCGCCGCGGCAGCCGCTGAATCCGACAGTGAGGAAACCGCCTCATCGTCCGGCAGCGGGGTATACTCCCTTGACTGGTTTACCGCAAAGAATAACGGCGTTTTCCCGTCCCTCGGCCTGGTCAGGGGAAATTATGCCACCCTCCGGGATCTGGGCAGCGGGAAAAGTCTCCGGGTCTATATCCAGTCGGCCGGGTATCATCTGGACGTGGAACCGGCAACGGCACAGGATACCGCCACATTGTGCGCCATTTACGGGGTCTCTGCTTCCTCCTCCATCACATATACGCGCAGGCCGGCGCTTCTCACGACGTCAAAGGGGTATCGGATTGTCTGTTCCATCTATGGAACCCCGCATGGTCAGCAGGTGATTACCAACAACAATTACAGCGGCCAGTTCTGTCTTCATTTTCTGAATTCCAGAACAAGCGGCAGCAACCAGCTGGATTCAGGACACCAGACCGCCATTCAGAAAGCCATCAGCATGTCAGGCGGTCAGGCGACCGTGATTCGTTCTGCCTCGGATCTGTAAGCCACGGACTGAAACAAACAGAGAGAACCCTCACGAGGGTTCTCTCTGTTTGTTTTGCACTTTTCCTGAAAAGAGCATCCGATTTTCTCTGCATCAGCGGCAATTCACGCCTGAGAGAGGTTGACGAAATGTGAAATGGCATGTTAAACTGACCCTGTAAAAAATGCCTGTCAGCTAAACGTTGCCGGCGGTTCACAGTGTTCAAAAATCACCAGTTGGTTTTTCTCTGCATCCTTCGGATCATTGCTTGTCCAGCAAACCGGCACCGCCCCTAATTTTTCGGACAGACGAACACTCAGGGGCTTTTTCTTTACGAGCTCATAGGCGATAAAGTGGGGACGGGAAAGAAAATTAAACAGACACCTGGATGCCATAAATGCGACGAACTTCGGCAGTCCTTTTGCTGCTTTCCCGACGCTGCAGGCAAGCTGCCCCCGGAAAACTTCCGGCGCATTTTTTTTGAACCAGCGGACCATCAGCGGATCAAAGCTTTCAATGCAATAAAGTCCGCGATAATCGCGCAGCATGGCATAGGCTTTTTCGCAGAGCTTTCGATTCTGTTTTCCGGACTTCAGCTCGATAATCAGCGGAATCTGTCCATTAACCGCCGCCAGCACGTCACTGAAAAGCGGTATTCTCGCATTTGTCCCGTACAGCGGGATTTCTGACAGTTCCTGATAGGTAAACGCCTCAACCGGACGATCGATTCCGGCCGCCCGTTTCAGCGTATCATCGTGAAAAACGACGATCTGACCGTCTTTGGAAAAGCGGATATCCAGTTCCGCGCCATAGCCCTTGTCACAGGCGCGCTTAAACGCCTCCAGTGTATTTTCCGCAACGCTCTGATCCGCATTGTAAAGACCTCTGTGCGCATAATACGCATTGGAGAAACGGTCGATCATCTGCGCATCTCCGCGGGACGGAAGAATCATGAGAAAATAAAGAATCACCAGTAAAAGGATACCCGCTGCCAGGAGCATCATTCAGTTACCTCCGCTAACGATTAGTATTGATTCCGAAAAGGTCCATTGCAGCCAGAAAGAAAACAGGAAAGTGAGGATGACCGGAATGGAACTGAAACTCAATACCAGACAGACAATTTGTGTAGGATTTGCCTTTTTTCTTATTTCTGCTTTCTGGCAGGCCTATGACAATACCATTCCCATGATTCTGACCAATAAGTTTGGAATGAATCAGACATGGTCAGGTTTCATTATGGCCTTTGACAATATCCTGGCCCTGTTTCTTCTTCCTCTGTTCGGCAAGCTCTCTGACCGCACCAGGACCAGACTGGGCCGCAGGACGCCGTACATTCTGTTTGGAACGCTGGCTGCCGTCACCGCCTTTTTCTTTCTTTCCGTCGCGGATATGCTGCAGCTTCGGCTGCTGGGCGACGCAGCCAGAATCAATGATCCGTTTGGCCTTCATGTCATTTATCAGGCGGAGAAAAAAACGGAGCTGATTTCCCCGGAAGGGGAGACGTTTGTCCTGCAAGACACTTTTTCAGAGGATGAGTTCAAGACCATTCGCACACGCATTTATCCTGAGAACAATGTGGCAATGGCGAATCCGTTATTTACTCAGGTCGTCGTTCCCGCCGGTCAGGCCTATGCACGGCGCGTCACTCACGAAAACGGACAAATCCTGATCCTCTTCATCTGCCTGCTCCTGGCAACCCTCGTTGCCATGTCCACCTTCCGGTCACCGGCCGTGGCGCTGATGCCGGATGTCACGCTGAAACCCCTTCGCTCCAGGGCAAATGCCATCATCACTCTCATGGGAAGCGCCGGGGGAATTCTCGTTCTCCTTCTCGGCGTCCTTTTCAAAACCAGTGCCGCCGAAAACCTGACCATGGGGTATATGCCTTTTTTCAGCGCGGTTGCCGGGATCATGCTGCTTGCTCTGGTTCTCTTTCTGTTTACCGTCCGGGAACCGCAACTGGTTCAAAAGATGCAGAAAGACAGTGAAACCTATGGCATTTCCAATGAAACCCAGTCCGCGACGGATACAGCTCACAAAAAACTGAACTTTGCCGAAAAGAAATCCCTGGTTTTCATTCTGGCCTCCATCGTTCTCTGGTTTATGGGCTATAACGCCGTCGCGTCCAAATACTCTGTCTATGCGACCACGCTGCTTCGCAAAAACTATAACCTGACCCTCCTGATCGCCCAGGCCGCCGCCATCATGTCCTACATTCCCGTGGGCATCGTGGCCTCCAGGGTTGGACGAAAAAAGACCATCCTTGCCGGCATCCTCATGCTGACCGTGGCATTTGGTGCGGCTTCTCAGCTGCGGGAGAACAGTCCCGCGCTCCTGATGAATGCCCTGTTCGCACTTGCCGGCATGGGCTGGGCGACGATCAATGTGAATTCCTTTCCCATGGTGGTGGAAATGTGTTCCGAGGCCGATGTCGGCTGGTTTACGGGCATCTATTATGCCGCCTCCATGTCCGCCCAGATCATCACGCCGGTCCTCTCGGGGATGATCATGGACCGGTTCGGACTCACCGCCCTTTTCCCGTACTCCGTCGTTTTTGTGGCACTGGCGTTTGTGACAATGCTGTTTGTCCGCCACGGGGATTCAAAACCGGCTGCGCACATTGACCTCTCCGCCCTGCAGGCACCGGACGGGGACTGATTCCGTGCGCGGCAGCGGTCAGCTGACCATCTGCCGCCGTCCCTCCGTTTCCGGGGGATACAGGGCAAGGGAGGCCGCCAGCAAAAGAAGAAATTCAAACATGAAAAAGTATCTAGCATTGGTTTCCCAGGCGCTCAGATAGATAAACGCACCGACCAGGGAAAGAAAGACCGGCGCCGCCTCCGTCTGCTGCTTTCTCAGGGCATTGAAACAGGCCCAGGCGGCCAGCAGCATCTGCGCATAAAACATCGCGGTGCAGACATGGAAATAGACCGGGTACACCGGACCATCCGCATAGATGATCTTTTTGAGTCCGTTGTTGATTTCGTGTTCATCCGCTTCGATCAGGCTGTTCAGCTGAAAGGTGCCGTCGCCAAAGGTCGAAACGTTCTTGCGGGAGAGCATATTGAGCATCCGGTCAGGATAACGCAGGTAATAGATGCGGTCCTTGATTTTGTTCCTCAGCTGTGCATCCCGTTCCGCCGGGTCACTGAACGAAGTGGAAAAGATCAGCCAGCCGCCGTCTCCGTACTGACCGTACCCGTCATCCTCATGGATGGGAAGGCCCATGGCCAGATAATGCCAGACAGAAAGCCGGTGCACCCTGAGATTCTCTTTTCCCAGATGCGCCGCATTGACCTGTTCGATGGCCGCCGTTCCCAGCATCAATACCGCCAGAGTGAGAATCCCGCATTCCGCCAGCAGACGTCCCTTCTTTTTCAGGAGTGCGTCGATCAGACAGGCAATCGGGATAATCAGAACCGTAAAGCGTATCTGGGAACCAATCAGGCTGAGCAGGGCATATGCACCAATACACCCGTGCTTTTTAAGGCCGGATGAAACATCCGCTTTCAGATAGAAATAAAACAGGAAAGCCGGAAACGGCAGTGCGAGCACATCGGTATACAGTTCTGCGGTACAGTAGTAAAACGGGAAGCAGAGATGGGCGAACATCAGAAAACAGATCCCTGCATGGCTGCCTCTCAGATGAATGGCACATTTTGTTCCGCTGATCAGACCGAGGCTGAAAAGAATCCCCGCGAACAGGGCAATGGTCAGATACGTGTCCGTGAAGCCGAAAAAGGCGGTCAGACGAAAAAGCAGCGCATACAGATACACCGTTCCCAGATTGAACGGATACCAGGAAAAATACTGATACGTGCGCGGGGACTGCTCATAGGCACCGGTCTGTGCCAGATTTTTCGCTGCAGTGACAATCTGTTCCGTATCGGTAAAGGGCGTATGCCGAAGAGTAAGGGCACACAGGAGCTGAATGACAAAAAAAGCCAGTGCACTGAGCAGGATTCCGCTGTTTTTCAGCTGAACCGGGTGGTTCCTGACCGTGCGCTGCAGGGCCAGAAGAAGCACCGTGAACAGAGGCGTCAAAACGCAGAGAAGGAGCTTGTTCTTATTGTAAAGCGGCCAGGGGGCAAGACCGTTATTGAGTACGGTCAGCACCAGAAAGGGAATGGCAAGAGCCATTCCGAAGAGGAGCAGAAGACGGGGAATGGGCATTGCTTTTGCAGCATGGCGATGATGATTCATGATTCTGGCAGACATGCAAAGCCCTTCAGTTCTCTGCATGCTGATACTCCCTCCGATTATTGCCGGGCAGTGCAGGCAATCCCTCATGCATGTGGGAAGAATTTCTCAGGGACTGTCCGAATCCCGAAAGCAACAGGTAGTATAACACAATTCCATTCAGTTTCAAGCGCGGGATTCAAAAACATTTCCTGTCCGCTCCGTCCGTGTTTTCAGTCAGGAGAAACCAGAAAGGATTCAAGGCATATGAGAAAAATGGTCATTTTCGCATTGTTTATTGCGGCACTGTTTCTGACATTTTCCGCAGGAATGGCAGAGGAACCCATGCGCGTGGATTTTCTGAACGTCGGCAAGGCAGATGCCATCATTATTGCAAAAGATCCGTATACCATTGTGATTGACACCGGGACAAATTCGCAGGGAAAGGTGCTGGTCCGTGAACTAAAGGACCGTGGCTGCCAGTCCGTCGATCTTCTGATCATTACCCATTATGACAAGGATCATGTGGGCGGCGCGGACAAGCTGATCAGCAGCATTCCGGTCAAGCAGATTCTGGTTCCTGCGTATACAAGCACCTCAAAGCAGACGAAGCAGTTCCTTGAGGCGGTCGAAGAGTTCCATGTTCCCTGTGAACAGCTGAATGAAAACCGTACCCTCATGCTGGATGACCTGAAACTGGTCATCGATGTGGCAAACGAACGGGATTACGGCGAGGATGAGGAAAACGACTTTTCCCTGGTTACGTCGCTTTTCTTTGGAAAATGCAGCTTTCTCTTTGCCGGGGACGCGGAAAATCCAAGACTGGGCGAACTGCTTTCAGAGGAAATCGGTCATCATGATGTTCTGAAAGTGCCGCATCACGGTCAGGCCGAGAAGCTGTCCGCCGCGTTTTTTGAAGCCGTCTCTCCCCGGCACGCCGTTATTACCAGCGACACCAAGAATCTGGAGGATGCCGCGGTGGTCCGGTTCCTTGAAAGTGCCGGCACACAGGTATGGCTGACAAGAGAGGGGAATGTGACCTGCACCTGTGACGGCGAGAACATCCGCTTTTCGCAGAGCCAGCCCTAGTGCCGGTCCCCAGGTTTGACAGTGGTTCTGTCCTGTGATAGAATAATTCCATCATTGATACCGCCGCCTGAACATACAGCATTTTGCTGAACAGGTGGCGGTACGATCATAACATTTTAGGAGAGTGATTGTTCCAGATGGACGACGGCAGTCGTTTATTTTCCTGGCTGATTGTCATCGCACTGCTATTTCTCGCGATGTTTTTTGCTGCTGCAGAAACAGCCTTTTCCTCCGTGTCACGCACCCGGCTTCGTGTTCGGGCTGAAAAGAAAGAGCGCAGGGCCATCCTTGCGGTTTACGTGACGGATCATTTTGATCTGGCCATTACAACCATGCTGATCTGCACAAACATCATTCATCTTGCTGCAGCATCCCTTGTCACCACAAATGTCACCCGAATCTGGGGCGTTTCCGCGGTCACGGTTTCAACACTGATCACAACCCTGGTGGTTTTTTTCTTTGGCGAAATGCTCCCCAAGAGCATTGCCCGGAAATACTGTGAAACCCTCAGTCTGCGAATTGCGCCGATCATGCGTCCCCTGATGATCATTCTGCGTCCTGCTGCGGCTCTGCTTTCATTTATCGGGGAAAAACTCACTGCCAGATCGGCAGGCGAGCCCGAGGCGGCCGTGACAGAGGATGAACTTTATGACATCATTGAGGACATGACAGAGGACGGCATTCTGGATGAGAAACAGGGAGAACTGATCTCATCCGCTCTGCAGTTTGGCGATGTCACGGTGGAAAGCATTCTCACCTCCCGTATGGATGTTGACGGAATCGATATCAATATGTCTCAGGACGAGATTCTGAAAATCATCCGCGGCAATAATCACAGCCGTCTTCCGGTCTATGAGGGAACCATTGATCATATTATCGGTATTCTGCAGATAAAAAAGTATCTTCGCGCCTATATCCGGCTGGGGAAAGCCGTCAGCATCAAGCCCCTTCTGGATGAACCTTACTTCGTTCATCAGTCCACGAAAATCGATGACCTGCTGCCCATCATGTCCAAACGAAAGCTCAACATTGCGGTCGTGACGGATAATTACGGCGGCACGCTGGGAATCGTTACCGTCGAGGACATTCTGGAGGAGCTGGTGGGGGAAATCTGGGACGAGGATGATCATGTCATCGAGAATATCGTTGCCCTTCCGGACGGCACGTACAGCGTCAATGCCGAGGAACATCTGATTGATGTTCTGGATGAACTGGATGTAAGGTATAACGAGGAACAGGAGGCGGAGATCGGCAACAAGCTCATGAGTGAACTGGCCTATGAATCCTTTACGGAAATCCCGAAAGAAAACGATTCATTTGCGGCGTATGGACTGGAAATCACGGTTCAGAAAATGGTTCAGAACCGGATCCTTCGCTTCCTGGTAAAAAAGACAGCGCCGGATGCGCCGCAGACGAATGGAGGCAGTGAGCAATGACCGTCTATATCGCTTTTTTCTGCATTATTGCCTGCGTTCTCCTCTCCGGATTCTTTTCCGCCTCGGAAATGTCCTTTTCCTCCTGCAACCGGCTGCGTCTTCAGCGGCTTGCGGATGAGGGCAACAAGCACGCCAAACGAACGCTGTCCATTCTGGCGCGCTATGACAATCTGCTTTCAACCATTCTCGTAGGAAATAATCTGGTCAATATCGCCGCCTCCTCCGCCGGTTCCGTACTGGCCATTCTGGTGCTGGGGGAATCGTATACCTGGCTTGTGACAGCAGTCATTACCATTCTGATTATCATCTTCGGCGAGACCATTCCGAAGATTTCCGCGAAAAAGCAGCCGACACAGATGGCGCTGCGCTACGCCGAACCGATTCATTTTCTCTCCATCATTTTTAAGCCGATCACCTTCGTGGTCGTCTCTCTGGTCAATCTGATCAGCGGCTTTCTGAAAGGTGAGTCCGCCCAGGCAGAGGACAACGCCGCCGATGAGCTCCATACCATCATCGACACGGCCGAAAACGAAGAGGTGATCGATGAGGATGCCTCTGACCTTGTCAATGCCGCCATTGATTTCTCGGATAAATCCGCGTCGGAAATCATGACCGCCCGGGTGGACATGCTGGCCATTGATATCAACGATGACCGGAAAGAGATCATGCGGATTCTGAGCACCTCCCGTTATTCACGGATTCCGGTGTATGAGGACAGTCCGGACAACATCATCGGCGTTCTTTCCCTCAAGCATATCCTGAAGGCGATGCTTGACAACAAAGAGGTGGATATCCGCTCTCAGATGCTGCCGCCCTGTTATGTCTACAAGACCATGAAACTGCCTGCGGTATTGTCAGCACTCAACGCCGCCCGGCAGCACCTGGCCGTGGTGACCGATGAATACGGGGGAACGCTGGGTGTCGTCTCCATGGAGGATGTCCTTGAACAGCTGGTGGGGGATATCTGGGATGAAAACGATACGGTTCATCCGGAGATGGTGGAAGAAGAGGATGGGTCCATTCAGATGGACGGTGATATGCCCGTTTCCTCGCTGCTGGAAAGCATGAAGTGGAATGAGGACGAATTTGATTTTGAAAGCGAAACTGTCGGCGGATGGTGCATCGAAATTCTGGATGCCTTCCCGACAAAAGGTCAGACGTTTTCGTACAGGAATCGCCAGTTTACCATACTGAATACCGAGGGCCGACGGGTTCGCCGCATTCGTATTTCACCGGAAGTTTCTGAGCAGAAAGAGGTTTCCGCGTGAGAATAGGCCAATAAACGTATCCGCGTCTTGCCGCGGATACGTTTTCCCTTTATATGCGTGTTCCGGCCGAATGATTCGGCAGCGACGTTTTAACGAAAGGAGTCCCCATGGCTGCATTTAATCCTGATCAGATCAGAGCAATTGAAGCAGATAATCATACCATTCTGGTTTCGGCTGCCGCCGGATCCGGAAAAACGACCGTCATGGTAGAAAAAATCAAACAGACGCTGCTGAAACATCCGGACAAGCATCTGTCAAACATGCTGGTCATTACCTTTACCCGGGAGGCGGCGAGCAACATGCGCCGCAAGCTGCAGGACCTCCTGATCGCCTCAGCAGATGATCCCTCTCTTTCCGAACTGCAGCACAGCGCGGTTTCCGCGGCGCTGGATGAGATCGAAAATGCACAGATTTCCACCATTCACGCGTTCTGCATTCAGGTCATCCGCAGCGGCTTTCATATCCTTGATGTCGATCCGCTCGTCCGTGTCGGCGAGGAGGGCGAGGTGGCTCCCATGTTCGACGCGGCGTTCGGGGAGACCATGAATACCTTTCTGGACCCTGACAGGGTCAAAACGGTTCCGGAGCTGACGGATGAGGAATATCAGGCGGTTCTCACGCTGCTTGGCGCCTTCTCGAGCGATGAGGTTCTCTCCATGTTCCGTTCCCTGTACGGCGCCATGATGGGCATCCCGGATCCCTTTGACCGCCTTCATGAACTGATTCAGCATATCAGTCTGCCCAAAGACCGACATCCCTGGGTTTCGGAGATCCTCTCCGCCCTCCGGATGGATCTGACCGGCCTTTCCTCCTGTCTGGACAGTGAACAGCAGCTGGCTCAAATGCTGCCCGGTTTCCCGGATGTTTCCGCTGCCGCCGAGGCAGACCGCGCCGCACTTGAGGGACTTGAGCAGCGCGTTTCCGCCGCAGATTCCGCTGAAACCTTTCTTGAAGCGGTCACAGAGGCATCGGATTCCATGCTGAAACTGAAGCCGCAGCGGAAACTGTCTCCGGCGGACAAGGAAATCTACGAGGCGTTTAAAGCCGCCCGGGCAAAAATCAAAGGGCAAAAGGGACTCCTCAACAGGGTACAGTCGGATCTGAGTGACCTTCTGGACCCGGCGCAGGAGAGCGATAACCTGAAGATCCAGCAGGAACTTCAGGGGCTTGAAATCCTGATACGCCAGTTTGCGCTTGAATTCCGCCGGCAGAAGCAGAGCGCCAATGTCATCGATTTTTCCGATATGGAACAGATGACCTACCGCTTAATGACGGATCCGCAGCATCCTGAAATCCGCCAGACCCTGCAGATGCAGTACACCGATATCTATGTCGATGAAAGCCAGGATGTATCCGCCATTCAGAGTGCCATCATCCATGCGCTTCATCATTCCGGCAATCATCTTTTCATGGTAGGCGATGTCAAGCAGAGCATCTATCGGTTCCGGCACGCAGAGCCGCGCCTGTTCATGCATCTCAGAGACACCTATTCCATGGACGAGGAGGCAGAGGAACGGAAAATCTATTTTCAGGATAATTACCGTTCCTCAACCGGTGTCATTGACAGCGTGAACCAGGTTTTCTCCATGGCCATGAACCGCGCAGTCAATGAACTGGATTACGAGGAAGGGGACACGCTTCGCGCGAATAAAGAGGGCAATTTTGGTCCGACAGAGGTCATTCTGCTGAGGCCTGAGGATGATCCTGCCCCCACGTCTCTTCAGGTGCTGGAAGCACAGTGCATGACCGCGGCGGAAAAGATTTCGCAGCTCCTTGCCTGCAATGCGGAGGGGGAACCGGCCATCCAGTACAAGGATATCGCCATTCTTCTTCGAAGCGCCCGCACCGACGCGCCGCGAATGGTGGAAATCTTCAAGCGTCTTCACGTTCCCGTGTATTATGACGGCGCGATGAATTATTACGGCCTGTCGGAGATCGCCATTTTTCTCTCCCTCCTGAACGTGATTGACAACATGCATCAGGATATTCCGCTGCTGGCCGCCCTCAGGCAGACGCCTTTTTATCTCTCCGATCATGACCTTCAGGCCATACGAATGATTGCCCCCGGGCGGCTTCCGTTTTATGAAGCCTTTGAAAAAGCCACCCTTGAGACCGATCTGCCCATTGGAAAACGGTGCGCAGAGATTTACCAACAGATTGAGGAATGGCACCTGCTGTCCGGAACCATGAAAGCCTCCGATTTCATCTGGCGTCTGCTCCGTGAAACCGGGTTCTACGCCGTGTGCGGAGCATACCCGGACGGCCGTCTTCGCCAGAATAACCTTGATACCCTTTATCAGAAAGCGCTGGACATGGAAAAGCGGGGGATTTACCGCCTTTCGGATTTTCTTTCCCAGATTCAGACCGTGATTGACCGCGGACAGAAGGATTCCGATTCACCGGTTGCCGGAACAGAGACGGATAACTGCGTGCGCCTGATGACCATGCATAAATCAAAAGGGCTTGAATACCGGGCGGTTATTCTCATGAATCTTTCCAAAAACATGCAAAAGAAAAACAGTGCCACGCCTCTTCAGGTCGATCTGGGGCAGGACGATCCGGACAGACCGGCCCTTGGCATTTACCTTCCGGTGATTAATCCCGAAAAAAACACCCGGCGAAACACCTTTGGAAAGAACGCTTTTGCCCAGCGGGTGAAACGCAATGAAATTGCGGAGCAGACCCGGCTGCTGTATGTGGCCATGACCCGGGCCATGGAACGGCTGATCCTGATCGGGACGTTCGATGAAAAGAATGTGGAACTGTGGCAGGAAAAAAAGCAGATCAGCCGGATCTGGCGTACGCATTCCCTTCTTGACATGGTCATGCCGGCCGTCCTCTCCGAATGCCCGCTTCCCGCAGAGGCAGACCATGGACCCGTCCTGTCCCCGCACTGGTCCCTGACCATCCAGTCCATTAAGCCGCTTCAGGATGAAGAGGATCCGCAGGATTCCCTGCGTGTACGGGAGCAGATTCTGCGGCTCATTGAAAAGGTGCCGGAAGAAGCGGCCATCTGGAATCCGATGAATCAGGGTCAGTATCCGCTCAAGACCTCCGTCTCCTCCCTGGTGCGAAACGGGGAATCAGGCGGCAGCAGGTATTATCACCGGAGTGAGGACATGGAGGAGACGACCGATACCAAGCGTCTGCCCGAGGGAATGTCCCTTGTGCCGTTCCTGCTGGATCAGACCCCCGGCAAGCCCCGTTTCATGGAAATTCGCCGGCCCACTGCTCAGGACCGGGGCACGGCGACGCATCGTTTCCTGCGGCTGATTGATCTTGAGCAGGCAGGGAACACCGGGGATGACCAGATGGCCTCATTGGTTTCCTCTCAGATCGAAAGCCTGCTGGCCGCCGGCGTTCTCAGCGGGGAAGAAAGTGAACTGATTGATATCCATGGCGTTGTCCGTTTCTTTACCTCTGAACTGGGGCGCCGCCTGACGCATGCGGCGGTGGTCCACCGGGAATGGCCCTTTACTTACCGCATTTCCCTGGAAACGGGCACCATTATCCAGGGAATTATCGATGCCGCCATGCTGTGTGAGGGTGCATGGGTTCTGATTGACTATAAGACCGATCACGATACGGCACCCGAGCGTTTTGTCGCAAGGCATTGTCAGCAGATGAACTGGTACCGTGAGGCAATTGAGCATCTGACCGGAATGCAGGTCTCTGAAATGTGGCTGTTCGCGCTCCGCAGCGGTCAGGCCTATCCGGTGGAAAAGAAACAGCCGGCAGAGGTGACCCGCCTGAATGAAGCCGGAGAGGAAAATGTGCTCATCCATGACGACGGAAAGGAGGAACTGCACTGATGCAAAACACTGTTCAGGTACTGACCACCCGCATGTCCGGGCTGACCGCCTGTCTGATCGAAACGGTCAAGGAATGCCGTGATCCGAGCTTTGAACATGAGGTGATCCTCATGATGCCGGAAAACTTCACCATGAACGGCGAGCAGGAGATCATCGATCATGTGACCGGGAACGGGCTTCTCGGCATCCGGATCATCTCGCCCAAATCCATCTTTACGGAAATCACGGACCGGACAGGGAAACCCGTTCTTGAACCGATTTCAGACTTCGGCCGTGCCGTTGTCATCTCCCATATCCTAAAGCAGCTGCACCGGCAGAATCTCCTGGAGTTTTACGACAACGCCATCCGGCAGAGCAATCTTCCTGCCAAGCTGGCGGAACAGATCGACGAATTCCGGGATGCCGGCCTGACGCCGGACAGCCTGATGACGCTGGCTGAGCACCCGGAAATTGCGGATGCCCTGCGCTATAAATACCGGGATATTGCCCGGATCTGGGCAACGTATCTCACCGAAATCGACAGCAAATTCCTGGACAGCTACCAGCAATGGGAAGACCTGATGGACAGGATGAAAAAGAGCGGATACTTTGACAACGCAGATTTCATCGTCGTCGGATTCAGCTTCTTAAATCAGCAGCTGATGCGGATCCTGGCAGCCTCTGCGCCGCTGGCCACCTCCACCCGGCTGATTATTGTGGCGGATGATCAGAGCCCGGACAGCCGGATTTTCGGCAGCGTCAACAATCAGCTTCTGTCCTTCGGGCAGTATCTGTTTGACCGCGGCATACGGATGCAGCGAAGCATCAGCACCTATGTGCCCCCGGTCAGTCCGGCCATCCGTTACGTTGAGCAGACGCTCTTTGCCGGCAGATGCAAAATGCAGATGCCGGATATGAGCCCGGTTTCGCTCTATATGGCCCGGACCCCCTTCATTGAATGCCAGCACTGCGCCCAGACGCTTCTCAAATGGTCCCGGGAGGGCATGCGCTGGCGGGAGATGGCGGTTGCGTTCAGCTCACCGGACATCCTGCCGGATCTGCTTCCCATGGTCCTGCGGGACGCCGGCATCCCGTACACACCGCCGGGCGGCCAGAGCATGCTGATGAACGATTATGTTCAGTTCGTTCTGTATCTGGTCCGTGCGGCCTGCAGCGGCTATTTGCAGCGGGATGTCATCGGGATGATCAAGAGCGGTTTCTGCCTGACCCGCGAGGACGCCATGGACCTTGAAAACTACGCCATTGAAAACGGCATTAACCGGCAGAAATGGCTCACGCCCTTTGTTCTGCCGGAACAGGATGACCCCGGATATGCCAGGGCACTGCGGCTGGAGGAATGCCGGAAGGGGCTGGCTGAAATGCTGACCTCACTCAGAAGCTCCCTGGCTGCCAGAAAGAATACCGGCATTCAGCAGGCAAAGGCGATTTATCAGTCGGTGATCGATTCAGGCGCCTATGAGGTCCTCAAGGCAAGGGAAAACGACTATATGCAGCGCGGCCTGATGCTTGAAATCGACCGTGACCGGCAGGTATTTGACTCGGTCAATGAAGTACTCAATCAGATGGCCGTCTTCTCTGAGAACCGACACCTGGCCATTGAGGAAATTCCGGTCCTGCTTGAATCAGCCTTCGCCGCCAGCGTCGTCAAGTCACTTCCGCAGTCCTCCGATGCGGTCATTATCAATCCCACCGGCATGTTCCTTTCCTCCTCCATTAAGTGCATGATCATCATGGGCATGCAGGACAGGGACAGCGGGGGACAGTCGACCCTGATTTCCGACACGGAACGTCAGTCATTCCGACGGGCAACCAATACACGCTTTGGTTTTACCCGGCAGGAAATGGCCGCCGTTGAGATGGAGCGGCTGGCCAATACCGTTGCCGTTCCGCGGGATCGTCTGGTCTTCTCCTGCTCCGTCACCAAGCCGGACGGGTCCGTCCTTTATCCCTCTTCCTCTCTTCGGATTCTGGCCTCCATGCTCAAAGCCGGCGGATATGAAAAGAACATCTCCGGCGGAATGCTGGAGGACGGGATTCTTCCGTATTCGCCCTCTATTGCCCTGGAGCGGATTTCCACCCGGCTTCGGCTGGCCATTCAGGGGCAGGACAACCTTCTGGATGTCAGTGATGACACAGGAGGCAGTGCCAACGGCCTCTGGCAAAAAGCGCTGACCGGACTGTATCACGACCCGCAGTGGCATGAACGGACCGCACGCATGCTGGCCGGTCTCACCATGCAGGTAAAAGCCGAAGATCTGACCAGAGCGGAGGCACACCGCCTGTATCCGGAAACCAATCTTTCCATTTCGCGCCTTGAGACCTTCGCCTCCTGCCCCTACCGTCACTTCCTGCTGTACGGTCTCCGGCCGGTCATCCGAAATGCCTTCTCCTTCCTGCCGAACATGAAGGGGGAGTTTTATCACTCGGTCATGGAGCGGTATGTCCGGAAGGCTGCCTCACTTGAAAAGTGGCCGGTCCTTTCGGAGGCGGAGATGAATGCCCTTCTGGATGAGGTGATTGGTCCGCTGGAGGAGGAATGGAAAAACGGGCCGCTTGACGTGGATGCGCTTTCACGTTTTCATGCCCGGCGCATTATCCGGGATGTCCGCCGCGCCGCCGTCACCATTACCCGGAATTTTGCCGTCGGACAGTTTAAACCTGCTGCCTATGAACTGCGTTTCGGCCGCCCCACGGGCACGGAATTCTCCATTCCGCCCATTCAGTTTTCCCTTGAGGACCGGACCAGAATCACGCTGAACGGCCAGATCGACCGTCTTGATCTGTATCAGGACGCCGAAGGGCATGTGTATTACCGGGTGATTGACTACAAGAGTTCCTCCCACGACCTTCGGGACCTGGCGCTGACCTCCGGACTGCAGCTCCAAATTCCCATCTATCTGAACGCCGCACAGAATGCGGTTCCTGATGCCATTCCCGCAGGCGGTCTGTACCAGGTCATCCGAAATCCCCTGATTGATGCCGCGGATGAGGACACGGAATTGATCTCACGGAAAATGGGAAGTGAACTGAAGCTGCAGGGCATTGTCCTTGATGACAAGGAGATACTGACGGCCATGGGAGAGGTGAACGGAAAAGCAAGATCTGCCAGTCTGGTCGCTGCCGTTCCGCTGGAGGAAATCCGCCGCCGGATGGCACAGTCCATGGAGAATGCCCAAAAACTCGCTGAGGAGATTTTCAGCGGAAATATCCAGATTCAGCCGGTTCAGTACGACAGCAACAGGCCTTCACCGTGTGAGTACTGTCCCGGTGCACCGGTCTGCGGAATTGATCCGCGGCTTCCGAACGGACGTGTCCGGCTGCTTGTTCAGCCCGGCCCCGGGGAGGAGGAATCCGACGAATAAACAAAACCGCGCTGCCTATTGCAGCGCGGTTTTCGTTTCCGGGATTATCGTGCAAGGGTTCCCATGGGGTCCCAGGGCTCCAGCATCACCGGTTCCTGCTCCGCCAGTTTCTGCCGCTGCCCGAGGTAGCGCTTTTCAACCGCCGCCTGGTACACATACTGGTCAAACCAGGAATCCGAGCAGACGTAGTATCCCTTATCGCCTTTTTCATCGCCCCAGCTGTTTTCAATCCGCCACCGGGTCGGCTGTCCGTTTTCCAGGTTGACGCCGGTGAGCACCATCGCGTGATTCATGGCCGAAAGATTGTAATCAAGCGCGTCTTCCTTGCTCATGGACAGATCAAGACCGGTCAGAAGGTCAAAATTGAAGCTCTGATCATCCCAGATGCCCAGTTCCCGATCGCCGTAATGACCGACATCGCTTCCGAACCAGACGACCTTTTTATCCCTGAGCTGGGCGATGATTGCCGCCTTGAAATCCGCGAGATCGAGATTCAGATGTTTGACCGGACGTCCGCCCGCGACATTGCCAAGATACCGGATCGTAAAGGTTTTATCAAAGGGCTTATCGGCGGTCGGCGCATGAATGATGCTGACCGTCTCCTCAAGGAGCTCCGGTACGCCGTAACGCTCCGCAAAGGTAAGCGGGGTAAGGCCGCTTTCCACATGGTACGCCTTATCCTTGTCAACCCACTCAAAATCAAAAGATTTGGGCGGCTCGCCGTAACAGCTGGCGAGGAATCCATAAATCTTTGAAAGGAGATCGTTTTTATATTCCTGAATTTCCTCCCCGCTGCGATGCTCCCGGACCATGCGGCGCAGATGCGCTGCGCCGATCTTCAGCGCACGGTTCAGCACATAGTTCATCTGCCGCGTATTGCTGCTCTGATGCGTTTCATCATACACATCTTTCGGGACAATGCCGTATTTGCGGACGATATTGGCAAACATGTCCCACTGACCGCCGTCATGAACGCCGGTCTGCAGGATAAACATGACCGTGCGGTCATCATGCGGGCGGTCGGCGGTTTCAATGATGCTCTCAAGGAAATAATTGCAGCGTTCAAATTTATCCCAGAAAGCCAGGTAGCTCTGGGAAAGCTCGAATTTCTCGATATTCCGGGCACTGGCAATGCGTTCACGGAGAACATTCGTTGCGGCAAAAAGCCAGCATCTGCCGGATGATTTCTGATTGGTCACCTCCATGGTGGGAATCTCAAGAGAGAATTTCTGACGCATTTTATCCGCTGCCCTGGGACAAAACGCGACATTGTTGAGATCACTTTTGGAAAGTGCCAGCGTGGCCAGCTGATTCCGTTCACTGGCCTGATAGGCGTCATTATACGACTGGAGCTGTTCCGATGACAGAGCGTTCATACTTTATCCTTTCTATGCTAACGGATACCGGGCGCAGACAGGCGAGCATTGTCCCGGTTTCAGAAAACCCACCGGCGATTGTCAGTCAACCTGAAGAACCTTGTAGTCTTTTGCCGTCACGGCCTCAATCAGCACCGCGTCATCTACCGGCTTTTCAAGCGTCACCACGGCAGTACCGGCGGTATGACTGACAGCGGCCGAAAGAACCCCATCCACGCGCTCCAGTGCTTTTTTAACGGTCGCCTCGCAGTGAGGGCACATCATTCCTTCAATTTTCATCGTCTTTTCCATGCTTTCCTCATCCTCCTTCAGTTTTCAGCATGAATCGTTCAGCGGGACATTCGCTGTCCCTGACTCATTATAACCGGCCGCGCGGATATTTCAAGACGGTTTTCTCACGGAAACCCATAAAACGCAGCGGATATTTTGTCCGGGTCAAAGAGATGCGATTTGCCATATTCATCATGATGTGATAGAATTCCATCAAATATACACTGAAAAATCTGCGGACGATCTGTTCGGGGAAGAGAGGGAAAATTGGACACGTATACCGTCATCGGCGGACAGTTTGTAAATGATTCTGAATCGGAGGATTCGCCGGCCGATAAACCATTTCGCGTATCGCTGGAAAGTGAAAGCGGCGAGAATCGGGAAATCATCCTTTCGGGCGACGATCTGAACAAGGTCAAAATCGGGAAAAAATATCGGATTGCCGAGGATGGCACCCTGCGGCGCGTTGTTCACGTGGTCGCAGCGGTCATCTGCAAAGACGGAAAGGTCTTTGCCACACAGAGAGGTTATGGGGAGTGGAAGGATCACTGGGAATTTCCCGGGGGAAAAGTCGAAAAAAGCGAAACTCCTGAGAATGCACTGATTCGGGAAATCCGGGAGGAACTGACCGTTTCCATCCGTGTCGATCGGTATCTGACCACGGTTGAATATGACTATCCGGAGTTTCATCTGGTGATGGACTGTTATGTATGCTCCGTGACCGACGGCAAACTGACCCTGCTTGAACATGAGGCCGCCAGATGGCTTTCCGCGGAGAAACTGGAGAGCATTGACTGGCTCCCCGCGGATGTACTCGTCCTCAGCTCTGTCCGTGACCTCCTCCGGAAAAGGTAAACCCGGGGATTTGGACAGCTTTGAGAGATGGAAAGGAAAAGAAACATGCTTGAGGATATTATAAAAAATCACCTTGAATTTGAGAAGGGTGCACAGATCGTTGTGCGCGGCCAGGAGAACCGGCAAAGACGCGTCAGCTTTTTAAAAGGCGCGCTGATCGGAAACGGCAGAAGTGTCAGCAGAGGACTGAATGCCCGTGTCCGTATCGGAGGGAGCACCGGTTTTGCTTCGGTGGGCAGTTACTCCGAAAAGGACGTCATGAACGTCATTCAGAAGGCAACGGAAAATGCACATTTTCTTGACCGGCACGCGGCAAGAAAGCAGAGGCCGATTCCGTCCTGTCCTGGTGCCTGGGTTCCGCTCAACCGCGAGATCCATGACTATGAACAGAAACGGATGATCGAGGCCTGCCGTCAGATCGATTCCTATATTGAAACGCATTATACGGGCCTTTCCTCAAGGAGAGTCGTCTATACCGAGGACTCACAGGATAAAATCATCTATACATCCGATGCCAGCTCCGGCCATGTAACAACGCCCAGATGCTATATTTACGTGTTCCTGTCTGCAGAAACCGCTGACGGTGCACCGGTCGAGCTGTTTGAGGCATACGGCGGAGCGGGCGGTTTCGAGGATCATTTTGCCGATCTTAACTGGCTTTATCCGAAAATTGACCTCCTGGTCAAACGCCTCATGGACAAAAAAGAGGGCATCTTTCCGGAAGCCGGCGTGAAAACCGTGATCCTCAGCGGCCTGATGAGCGGCATGCTGGCACACGAGGCCGTAGGGCATACGGTTGAGGCCGATCTGGTCCTGGGCGGCAGCGTGGCCGGCCCCAATCTGGGAAAACAGGTTGCCTCGGATCTGGTGAGCATGGTCGACTACGGTCATACAGGACCGGACGGCCGCGAGGGCAGCGTTCCGCTTCCCGTTTACCTGGATGATGAGGGAATCCCCACCGCTGATTCCGTCCTGATCGACCACGGAATTCTGAAAGGATACATGAACAGCCGTGAAACGGCCGAACACTTCGGGGTCCGGCCCACCGGAAATGCAAGAGCCTGGGCCTTCGGCGATGAGCCCCTGATCCGGATGCGCAACACCTGCATTCTGCCCGGCACCTCTTCCGTCGATGAAATGATTCAATCCGTGGAGGACGGTTATTACCTCATTTCCTCCGGAAACGGTCAGGCCGACCTGACGGGTGAATTCATGTTCGGTGTGACGCTGGGATATGAAATTCGCAACGGAAAAATCGGGCGGGCCTTAAGGGATACCACGGTCTCCGGAATCGCCTTTGATATGCTCCGGTCCGTCGATATGGTTTCCAGTGAAATCACCTGGTCATCCAGCGGTTTCTGCGGAAAGAAGCAGCGGATTCCCGTCGGCATGGGCGGCCCGCACCTCAGATGCCGAATTACCATGGGCGGCAGATAAGCTGAATAAAATGAATTGATAACGTGCTGAAGGAGCGGCCCTGTCGCGCAGCGACAGTATGTCAAATTTGAGCCAGAACATAGTCGCTCCGGCGAAAGACCAGCATAGAGGCCCACAAAGGAGCGGCCCTGTCGCGCAGCGACAGTTAAGTCAAATCCAGGCCTCATGCAATGCCGCTCCGGCAAATGATCAACAATGAGACCTGCAAAGGAGTTTGATATGAGAAATCTGGAGGAATGTGCACACGTTTTTGAAGGATTGCTGAAGGAATGTCCTGTCGATCATTACGCTTTTTCACTCTCCGAGAGCGAATCTCAGGAGTTAAATCTGGAAAACGGAGAATTCACGCTTCTCCGGACCGTACAGGGAAACGGGATTTCCCTGAAATTGATTTCACAGGGCCGCATCGGCACTTCCAGCGGTACGGATCTCAGCGATGAAGGGCTTCAGCAGATGATTGCCGATGCCCGGGCATCACTGGAATCCGCCACACCGGATCCCATGTGGGATATCGCGCCGGACCAGGGGAAGGATTCGTTTTCCAAGGGCTGTGATCATCTGGATCTTGACCGGCTGTTCAGCCGGACAGCCGAGCTGAAACAGAACATTGAGCAGGAATACCCGCTGATCCGTCTGATGCTGCTGATCGTCTCTCAGGTATCCGCACGCAAGCTGTACCGGAACAGCAACGGAACCGCGTTTGACAGTCAGTACAAAGTCTATTCCGTCTCTCTTGAGTTTTCTGCCGGCGAAGGGGATAAGACAACCGGCATTGACAGCGTCGGCTTTCTGACCGATGATCTTTCCATCCCGTTTATTGACCAGGCCTCTGTCCGGCAGCATCTCGCGGACACCTCCAGGCGCATCAGCGCATCTGCCTTTGACGGAAAATTTACCGGCACGGTCATTTTCACTCCGGAATGTCTCACCCAGTTCATTTCCATGCTGCTGGGGAATTATGCATCCGACGGCGTCATCCTGGATGGCACCTCCCTGTGGCTTGACAAGATCGGCGAGTGCGTTGCCAGTCCGGTTCTGACCGTCTCCAACCGTCCCTCGGATCCCCGCATCGTCATGGGTGAATCCTGGACAGGCGATGGTTTCCGGACGGAGGACATTGTCATCATCGACCACGGAATTCTGAAAACACACCTGCTGAGTCTGTATGTTTCTCGGAAAACCGGCCGGCCTGTGACCCGCAATACCGACAGTGCCCTGATCATTGAGCCGGGAGAGGCATCAATTGAATCCATCATCCAGGAGACGGAAAAGGGACTAATCGTCGGTGATTTCTCAGGCGGCAGCCCGGGAACGAACGGAGATTTTTCCGGTGTGGCCAAGAACGCTTTCCTGATCGAAAACGGCCGGATAAGCCGTGCCGTCAATGAAACCATGATCAGCGGGAATCTGGGAGCGATTTTCTCGAATATCCGGGCCATCTCCCGCGAAACCGTTGAGGATGGCGGGACCGTCATGCCCTATATGGCCGTAGACGGGATCGTCGTATCCGGCAAGTAGATTCCGGAATTATCCAAGCAAATGACAGGGGAGATGCCAAATGAAAAAACTGCTCTCATCCAATCGCAGCATCACCGAGATCGCAGCCGTTCTGTTGCTTCTGGCCTTCGGCATTGCCATTCTGGTAAAACCCGCCGCGATTGTTTCCTTTTCCGTGGCCGTCGTGCTCGGTCTTATGACCCTACTGGGGATTGTCTGGCTTGTCCGTTACCTCAGAATGCCTGCGCCGGAAGCGGCACAGACCTCCTATCTGGCCGGCTCTCTGGCGATCTTCACCGTTGGCATTGTCTTCTTTTTTAACCGCAGCCTGTTCGAGGCGGTTCTCCCGCGTCTGTGGGGAATGGTGGAAATCATCGGCGCATTTCTGCTGGTTCAGATGGCTGTCGATTTTCTCCGCCTCAAAATTGACCGCTGGTGGATGATGCTGATCGGCGCCGGAATCTCCCTGATTCTGGGCCTTCTGGCAGTCATTATTCCGGACTTTCTTGCACCGCATCTGGCTGTTTTCATCGGCATCTCCCTGATCGCGGAGAGCCTGATTCACCTGACCTCCATCATTCTGCTGGTTCTGGCAGAAAAGAAGAGGGAAGGAACCGCCGCTGCCGGGCAAATTGCCAAACCGCATTCAGAAGCCCCCGCCGCAGAAAAGAACGCCAGGCCTCTTTCAGAAGCAGCCGGTCCAAGAAAGGACGATGAGCCCTTTTCAGAATCAGCGAATTCCGGAAAGGACGATGAGCCCTTTTCAAAAGCATCCGATCCGGGGAAGAGCGATGAATCCTTTTCAAAGGCAGCCGGTCCGGGGAAGGATGACGAATCCCTTTCGGATTCTCACCAGTTCCCGCCTGATGCTGACCTTTCCCAGGTGGCAGACCACTGACCACAGTTCATCAAAAATCGCCGTCCAACGGACGGCGATTCTTTATGCAACGGGCAGGACACGGTTTCTCTGCGTAACCGGCATTTATTTCCGAAACCCGTACTGCTCCGCTGAGCTTTGGACAATCGCATTCATGGCCCTGAGCTTCTCATGCATGTCACGGGCAAGCGCAATCTGACAGCGGGCGCGAATGAGATTGTGCTTCTCGGATTTCACCTTGAAATAGCGGTCGCCTACCAGATAATCATCCAGGAAGCGGGTGGCCAGTTCACAGGTAATGGAGAAGCAGGAAAGTGCCAGGGTATCCGTTTCATTTTTGGTCAGGGTGGGGGCGGTTCTGCTTAAAAAACCATCTGCAAAAGCCCAGAAGATATTCAGATCAATGCCTGCTTTTGACGTATCCTCTGCATCCTCCTCCGTAAAGTTTGCGGCAAAGCGAACGGCATCCCCGAAGTCATTGCCGATCAGCCCGGGCATGACCGTATCAAGATCAATCACCACCAGCGGTGCACCGGTCTCCGGATGAAACAGCACATTATTGATTTTGGTATCATTGTGCGTCACCCGGAGGGCCAGTTCCCCGGCATTGTACAGATCCGTCAGGCAGCAGGCCTCCTCCTGAACCGAGAGCAGGTAGCCGAGTTCCTCCCGGACCTCGCTGAGACGGCCGCAGGGATCCGCTTCGGCATCCCGGATCAGCTGTTCGTACCGTTTCCTGGTATCGTGAAAATCCGGAATGGTTTCGTACAGCTGTGAGGCATCAAAATCACTGAGTGCCATCTGAAAATCCCCAAAGGCTTCGCCCGCACTCCGGATAATATGCGTATCACTGCATTTGTTATAGGTCACCGCGGGAATATACGTGTATACACGCCAGATGTTTTCCCCGTCCTCAAGATATGCCCGCGTCTGTCCATTCTGCTGCGTATGATAAAACTGCAGGCAGATTTTGTCCGGACACCGCTCCCGAATATGCTCCGTCACCCTTTCAATATTGCTCATCAGGATTTCCGGATTCCGGAACGCATAGGAGTTAATCTTCTGAACCAGATAGGAGTGCGTTGCCGCCATTCCGGTTCCGTCATCCGATACATAATTCACCTTATACGTTCTGTTGACATTTCCATTCATGATTTCCTCAAAGGAAAAGAACGAACCGGGCAGATGAAAGGCCTGCCCGACATCAAGCAGTTTCCGTGCAATTTCTTCATTCATAAGAAGAGAACTCCTTCACTGTTATCTGCACTTTTGCCGCATCGCCGCTTCCGTACAGATCCAAAATTTTGAAAATGATAAAAAAGTGTTGACAAAAATCCAAAATCAGCTATAATGTACTGGTCACGTACCAGTAGCTCAGTTGGATAGAGCGTCAGACTCCGACTCTGAAGGCCGCAGGTTCGACTCCTGTCTGGTACACTGAGACTCTCAGATGAGAGTCTTTTTTCTTTATTCCTGAGAGCAGGGAAGACTGATTCCGAATTCCTCGGGCAAAAACCGGGGACAGACATTTTCCGTGGTGCAGATCACCGATGCCGCCAGTCTTGAACCGATCTCGCATGCCTCCCGGAGCGATTTATGATAGGTAAGCCCGATGGTCACGCCGGAAAAAAACGCATCTCCTGCGCCCGTGGTATCTTTTACATCGACTTTCCAAGCCGGACAGAATCCGCATTCAGACTCTCCGTCCGTATAGACAGCCCCCGCCGAGCCCATTGTCACGATCAGTTTGCGGATCTGTGCCGAGCGAATCTTATCTGGAAGGATCTTCATCATTTCCTCAGGGGTTCTGCTGCTGTAATCCTCTGAAAACAGGATCCCGGCTTCCTGCTGATTGCATACAAAGCATTCAACCGATTTCAGCAGATCCCGGCGTTCAACCGCGATCGACATATTGGAAACGACCGCATAAATGGCCTTATTGTACTTCTTTCCATAGGAGAAAACCCGTTTGATGATGTCCTTGTCCATATCAATCTCAACGGCAATGCTGTCACAGTCCGCAAAAATCTCATCACCCTGTTCATCCAGAATATCACAGATGGGTGACAGGTCCGGCCGTTTGGAAATGGAGGCAATCACGTCGCCGTCGTTATTGAATATGGCCAGCCAGGTTCCCAGTCCATCCGGGACCGCCCTGACGTATTTCGTATTGACTTTATGATTGTTCAGTTTTCTGATCACATCAATTCCGATTCCGCTTTCATCCACCACACTGACAAACGTCGGTCTCAGTTCCACATTGGCGATATCCTCCACAATATTGCGGCTGACCCCGCCGTGCACCTGTTCCGTCCGGCCGACATTCCGTCCGCCCGGAATATACGTGGTCAGGGGATAACCCTTGACATCGACAAATACGGCTCCTATAACTACGATTCCCATACCTTCAGATCCTTTCATTTCTGGTTATTTTGCATGATTTCCGACAGACTGGTACATCTTTTCCCGAACGGCAAAGTAATAGGCAAACTCCCATATCGCCATAACCATCCATCCGATAAAGCAGGCCCACGCCTCACCGGTTATTCCGATGCGGGGAACAAGAATGCTCACAAAAAGGGTACGGATTGAAATCTGGAGTACCGTGGAAAACAGGACAATTTTCATCCGTGTCATGCCCCGGAAGAAACCCTGAATCGAGTTGGTGATGCACGGCATGATGAAGAACCAGGCTTTTAGGGAAAGATAGGACGTTCCCATCCGGATCATTTCATCTGCATGGTCCGGGGTAAGGATGCTGACCATCCCGCGTCCAAACAAAAGCGTCACCGAACAGATGATGGGGAAATAGGCCAGGGCAATCAGCAGACCTTTCCGGAAGGTTTCCCTGCAGCGGTCTGCTCTGCTCCCTCCGCGATTCTGTGCGGTGCAGGTCATGATGGCAGAGCCGATGCTCTGTGCCGGAATACAGGCGAAATCATCAATGCGGCAGACGGCATTGAATGCGCCGATCGCCGCCACGCCCTGGGCATTGATCACGGACTGAATCAGGACTTTTCCGATGGGCTGCGCAGACTGCTGAAGCGCGGTCAGGGAACCAATCGACAGGGTTTCCCTGAGAAGCGAGCGGTCCATCCGCAGATCTTCACGCGAAAGCCGCAGAATCGGCATTTTCCGATAAATCAGCACCACCTGCGAAAAAACCGATACCATCTGCGAAAGAACCGTCGCGAACGCCGCGCCAAATACGCCCATCCGGAATACCGCCACAAACAGCAGATCCAGCACAATGTTTAAGCCGCAGGAAACCGACAGTGAAATCAGCGGTGTTTTGGAATCGCCCAGGCTCCTCATGGCCGCGGCCAGCAGATTATACAGGAATGTAAAAAGGAACCCAAAGAACATGACGCGAAGATAAACCGTCGCTTCCGGCAGGATGACCTCCGGTGTTTGAATGCAGCGAAGCAGGGCAGTGGACAGGACAAGTCCCAGGAGAAAAACGATCAGGGAACAGATAACACTGAACACCAGACTCGTGGCAAACTCACGCTTCACTTTCCCGGTATCATTGGCGCCGTAAAACCGGCTCATCAGTACCGATGCACCCATGCTGAGTCCGGAAACCCCAAGGACGACAATGGTCATAATCGGATTGGATGTGCTGACCGCCGCCAGCGCATTCTCACCCAGGCATTTCCCGATAATCATGGAATCCACTGCGTTATAGGTCAGCTGAAGCAGATTTCCCAGAATCATGGGCAGTGCATACCGAATCAGATGAAGAGGGATGGATCCCTGTGTCATTTTCTGCATAGAATTGCTCGTTCTCCCTTATGAGCCAATAATTGAAAATTCCCGGCTTCTTTGGGGCATTATACCATTGACGGTGGGAAAAAGAAAGAACAAGCGTGCACCATTCCGATACACAGAGATGTCGGTCCGGTGCATTTCCCGGCGACCGGGGCGCCTTGTGCTCCCGCTTCCGGATGAAGTGCTCCTTGAATTTCCGCCTGGAAAATGATACAATTTCTCCAGATATCGGATGTGCATTTCAGTCAGATTATCTGAAAAACGGCACATCATCGTCCGTGTCAGGAATCACAATCACACCAGAAAGGAACGGGCAGCTGCCGCCATTGTGCCGTGAGGCCGGTGCCCGGAAAAGCGAATCATGAATAAACTGCTGTATGGGGTTGCCTATTACGATGAATACATGCCTTATGACCGTCTGGATAAAGACATTCAGATGATGAAGGCCGCCGGCATTAATGTAGTGCGCATCGGGGAGAGCACATGGAGCACCATGGAGCCGCAGCCAGGCGTATTTGACACCTCTCATCTGACCCGGGTGATTGAGGCCATGCAGGCTGCCGGCATTTCTGTCATCCTCGGTACACCAACGTATGCGATCCCTTCCTGGCTGGCACGCGCCTATCCGGAAATTCTGGCCGTCACGGAGAAGGGGAAAGAACTATATGGACGCCGCCAGAACATGGATATTACCCATCCGGCCTACCTGTTCCACGCCGAGCGGATTATCCGGAAGATGATGGAAACCTGCATTCATTATCCGAACGTGATCGGTGTGCAGCTGGATAATGAAACCAAGGCGTATGGAACCGCCGGTCCGAATGTTCAGCAGGGATTCGTCCGTTATCTGAAAAAGAAATTCAACAACAGCACCGAAGCCTGCAACCGTGCTTTCGGTCTGGACTACTGGAGCAATCGCATTGATGCCTGGGAAGATGTCCCGGATGTACGGGGGACCATCAACGGGAGCCTGGGGGCCGAATTTAAACGGTATCTGCGCACGGTCGCAGCAGACTTCCTGATGTGGCAGCGGCAGATCGTCGAACCTTATCTTCGCAAAGACCAGTTTATCACACACAATACGGATTTAAACTGGGTCGGCTATTCCTACGGGCTCAATGGGGAGGTCGATGTCTTTGAGGATGCGAAGGCAACCACCGTGCTGGGCGTCGATATCTACCATCCGTCTCAGTCCAGACTGACCGGGATGGAAATCGCCTTTGGCGGCGATCTGACCCGGTCTGCAGGAAACGGGAATTATCTGGTCCTGGAAACCGAGGCGCAGGGGTTCCCGGAGTGGATGCCCTATGACGGTCAGCTTCGTCTGCAGGCCTTTTCTCATCTGGCCAGCGGGGCCGTCCTGGTCGAATACTGGCACTGGCACTCCCTTCACAACAGCTTTGAAACCTACTGGAAGGGACTGCTTTCCCACGATTTCGAAGAAAATGAAACCTATCAGGCCGCAAAGGTAATCGGAAAAGAATTCCGGGAACTGGCGCCGCATCTTTGGGGGCTGACAAAAAAGAACCGCACCGCCGTGCTTGTCAGCAATACCGCCCTTACCGCCATTGACTATTTCCCGATTTCCGGCTTTTCCGGACAGTTCCGATATAATGATGTCCTGATGAGCATTTATCAGGCACTGTACGAAAACAACGTGGAATGCGACTTTCTCTTTCCGCAAAATGCCGGAAACGAGATGGCCCGCTATGATCTTGTCATCATTCCCGCCCTGTACGCCGCCTCCGATGAGCTGCTGGCCCAGATCTGCCGTTACTGCGAAAACGGCGGGCATGTCCTTGCGACGTACAAGAGCGGCTTTGCCGATGAAAACAACCGTGTCTGGTCAGACCGGCAGCCGCACCGTCTCAGTGAGATCTGCGGAATCACCTACCAGCACTTTACCGTTCCGGATGACGTCGGACTGATCACCCCGGATGCATCCGTTCAGGGCCGGGCCGGGCAGTTTATGGAGCTGCTGAATCCCTGCGCCGAAACGGAAACGCTGGTCAAGTATGCCCATCCTGCCTATGAACGCTATTCTGCCGTCACCCGGCACAGCTTCGGCAGGGGATGCGCCACCTATCTCGGCTGTCAGCCGGATCCGGAAATGCTCACCTGGATTATCCGCAATACCTGCGAAAAGGCAGGTGTGCTGCATTCCGAAAACCGTTTCCCGATCATTGAGCGCCGTGGACGGAACGCAGAGGGGAAGCAGATCCTGTACATCTTTAACTACTCCGCAAAAACGCAGACCGCGCACTGCACCCCCGGAATGCGTGACCTGATCAACGGCGGAATCAGCACAGAGGCAGCCGTTCTCGCCCCATGGAGCTTTGTCATCCTGGAGGAAAATGTCTGAAGCCGCTTCTGCTCAGGCATGCAGGAAATCCGATACAGCTGCTTCGCTGAAAGGGGCTTTCTGTCCGTCGCGGAGCCCCGAAACAGGCGTTGACAAACAACCGATTCTTTACTAGAATAGCGTCAAATACAGAACAGGCAAATACAAACAGTCTGGTATTTCAGATGGTCAGGAGGTGTCAGAATTGGATAGAGAAGACCTTCCCCGGGAGATTCAGGATTATCCCAAGAAAGACGACATCTGCAGTTCTGAGGATCTTTCTCAGGAAGCACTCCAGACAGATGAAATGGATGAGGAGGAACTGCCGGCAGATCTGTTTGAGCAGATGGCGGAACATCTTTCACAGCCAGGGATTTATTCCCTTGTGGAAGAATTTATCGAAAAAAATCTGGAACACATCTGGACCATTTACGCAAAAGCCACTCATCTGAAAGAGCAGGGGTTATTCGAGGAAGCACTGGAGGAAATCGACGGGCTTGTCTCAAAAATCATGCCGATAACGGAATACATTCAGTCCGAAGCGGATGTCCAGAGTTTCAGTGAACTGTTTGAACTGGATTTATTTGAGATGCTGGAGCCTTCCAGGCAGCTGCACCAATCACCGATTCCAAGCTGTGATCTGCTGTCCCTGCACGGAAGTCTTCTCCTTATCCTCGGCAGAACCGAAGAGGCGATTACCTCCCTCGGACATGCGCTGGCATGGAATCCCGTCAGTCACAACGCTTCCATCCTGCTCGCGGAAGCGTATAAAACGAACGAGGACATGGACATGCTTTATGCACTGACCATTGACCGTTTTAGCACCGCTTTTTCACGAATTCACATGGCTGAGCTGTATTTCAATCTGGGCTATTACTATGGAAAAACGGAACAGCCGGAGGATGCGCGGGCCTGCTTTACCCTCAGCAGCCGATACGGGGGAAAGGAAATTGCGGCAGGCGCTCTCTATCAGCTGGGGAAAATGTATGGAAAGTCCTTCCAGTGGGCCAATGATGAACAGCTTGAACAGAGTTCAAAAGCCTGCGGATACCCCCTCGTTCCGGATGAAAAGATTATCCAGCTTGCCAGATTTAACGCAACCGAGTCCTATCTGGACGGAGATTATGATCGTGCGAATTATTACATCCGGATTGCGTACGACCTTTCCGGCTCAACGGAAGACCAGTCATTTATGGATATGCTGGCTGAGAAAAACATCGTTATGTAAAGCACTCATTTTTCAAAAACGGAAGGGGAGCAGTAAATGGTTATTTTAGACGACGGAATCCGGCTGAATGCCATTCTGGACCGGCCGGAAAACAGTCCGGAAAAGCAGCCGCTTCTTGTCATCATTCACGGGTTTACCGGACATGTCATGGAACGGCACATCCTGGCCTTTGCCAAAACGGCCAATGATCTGGGCATTGCGACACTTCGTGTCGATATGTACGGCCATGGCAGCAGTGACGGGAAATTTGAAGATCACACCCTGTACAAATGGCTTTCCAACGGCCTGGCCATCCTGGATTATGCCCGGTCTCTGCCTTTTGTTTCCAAACTTTACGTTGGCGGTCATTCGCAGGGAGGTCTGACCACCATGCTGCTGGGTGCCATGGAGCAGGATCGTCTTGACGGCATTCTGCCGCTTTCACCGGCATGGATGATTCCGGAAAAGGCCAGGGAGGGAGAACTGCTGGGGCAGTCCTTTGATCCCAATCACATTCCCGACATCCTGGGTGCCTGGCACGACAAGCCGTTGAAGGGCAATTACGCCCGGGTTGCACAGATGATCCATGTGGAGGATTCGATTGAGCGTTTTCACAAGCCGGTTCTCCTGGTCCATGGCGATGCGGATGAAGCCGTTCCGTATGAATACGGCGTGAAAGCGGCAAAGATGTATTCAGACTGTGAATTCGTCACCATTCCGGGGGATAACCACTGTTATGATTATCATCTGGAACAGATGACAGACGCTGTCAGAGACTGGTTTCTCAGGCACATTTAAACGGACAGCATACAAAAAGGGGGAGAGACAACCTTGTCTCTCCCTCTTTCTGTCTCAAAGCCAGGATCTGGCCGCATCCCTCCGTTAACCGGCTACTGCGCCATCTCTTTGCGGAGAAGATCCAGCGCTTTCTGATGGCGCAGCTTCACGGCGCCGTAACTCAGGTGCATCCGTTCCGCAATCTCCGTCAGCGGCAGATTGCTCGAATAACGCAAAATAATAATATCCCTTAATTCCGCCGGCAGTTTTCCAAGGGCTGCCGTCAGTTCATTCAGCGTATCTTCTTTGATCAGATCATCATCAATTTCAGAGTCCAGGGGCAGATCCTCCGGAAGTTCCGAGGAGGGATGGGAGGTTCTGTAGTAATCAATGACCCTGTTTCTGGCAATGGTATAAATCCAAGTGGAAACCGAAGCACGTTCAGAATCATAATTCACGAGCATACGGGCAATTTTTTCAAAAACATCCTGGCATAGATCCTCAGCCACCGCATAACTGGTTATTCTGCTCCGGATATATGCCATGATCTTTCCATAATACGCATTATAGATCTGCTCAAGATCAGGCTTCTGATTCATTTAAGGTCGTCCTCCGGCTTTTTGTATCCGCCGGTAATGACTGAATCGCCTGCTGCAGAAAGATTTGCAAGATCTTCGTCTGCCAGTGAAACAATACCGTATCGGCTTTCTGTTCTGTCAATCATACTCTGCAATACGGGATTTCCGGCAAAACGCTGATAATCAAATAGCTGTAAGAGTCTTCGTTCCATGCCTTCACCCCTCCTTTCTTCTCCCAAACACACGGTGTGTGTTTCCAGATGGAACGTTTTTCTGACTGTATATACGAATCAGAGGCGTCCTCTGGCAGTAACATACGGAAAAACTATGCACCCGTATCCAGGCGCTGACGGGCAACCAGATCCGCAAATGTTCCGCCGGCAGCAATCAGCTGCTCGTAGGTTCCATCTTCGACAATCTTGCCGTGATCCAGCACAAGAATACGATCGCAGTGCTGAATCGTTGAGAGACGATGCGCAATGACAATTCGCGTACATTTCAGCTTGTCCAGCGCTTCTGCCACATGTTTCTGTGTGATATTGTCAAGCGCCGAGGTGGCCTCGTCAAGAAGAAGCAGCTTTGGCTTTGTCGCCACCGCACGGGCAATCATCAGCCGCTGTTTCTGGCCGCCGCTGATGCCGCCGCCGCCTTCACTGATCAGCGTATGCATGCCCATCGGCATCGCCCGGATATCATCGGCAATGCTGGCAATTTCTGCCGCCTCCCAGGCATCCTCCAGCAGCAGCTGGGGATTGGAAATGACAATGTTTGAATAAATATCTCCCTGGAAGAGATGACCATCCTGCGTGACAACACCGATTTTCTTTCGCAGTGCACGAAGATCCAGCGAGTTCATATCTTTCCCGTCATAATAAATGGCACCTTTCTGGGGCTTTTCAAAGCCCAGCAGAAGACGGATCAGCGTGCTCTTCCCGCAGCCGGTCCGGCCGACGAGTGCCACATATTCGCCCGGCTTGATTTTCAGGTCCATGTCATCCACAATCCATGGCGAGGTGTCCGTATAACGGAACGAAACATTATTCAGTTCAATGCCGCCGGAAATCCGGGTAGGAATTTCCTTGTTTTCCGCAATTTCAGGCGTCGCCTTGAGAATCGGTTCTGCCATATTGAGAATCGGCTTCACCTGGGCAACCGTCAGCGCTACCCGGGCAAGATCTGAAAAAGCCGCCATGACAATGGCATAGGAGGCATTGAACGCCATGTATTTTGCCGGTTCAACGCCGCTGCTCGCCGCCAGGTAGTACAGAACAATGGTGCCGCCCAGTGAAATCGCAGAGATCAGAACGGAGTTGATCTTAAGAAACATCGGGGGATTGTATTTCAGCTCGGCGCTTTTGGCATAGGTCTTTGCCCACCGGGCAAAAAAGCGTTTCTCGGCGCCGGCCAGCTTAATCTTGGCAATTCCATTGATCATCGAAAAGGTCATTCCGGATTCTTTGGCCTCGTTCTGCATCATCTGCTGGGTGATCTTCACCTGCATGATCGAGGAAATGGAGCTGACCGCAATGGTGGTCAGGACAATGAGAAGCGCAGGGACGGAAAGCACCGGCGCAAAGGTAAAAAACTGCTTGATATGCATCAGGGAAAACAGCGAGGTAAGACCTACCGAAATGCCGCTCCCCAGGATCACATTGCAAAGATTATTGACGGACCGCATTCTGCTGCTCAGTTCACCTGAGGAATAATTCCTGAAAAAGGACGCCGGAAGGGAAAGAAGCCGCATCATAATCGCCGCCTCGACACTTAAACGGGTTTTCGTTTCGATGCGGTTCATGGTCAGGGCACGGATGATGGCAATCGCCTGCTGGGCAACCAGTGTAATCACCACGAAAACGGCTGTATGAATGAGCAGGGGAATGCTGCCGCTCCGGTAAACCAGGCTGGTCAGAAGATACGTGATTCTGGGCAGCAGCATTCCGGCCAGTGTCAGAATCAGCGTAATTACGATCAGGTGCAGAAAGTCACTCAGGGAAAAGCAGTCTTTCATGTACATGATCAGATCGGGAATGCCGATGGCTTTCTGCGGAAGGGGCTTGTAAAAACAGATGGCATCCTCTGCAAACAGCTTGACATTGCTGTGGTTAATCTGTTTGGCTTCTCCGCTCTCCTGGTCAAAATAGGTATATCCCTTAACCTTTCCCGGAAGAAGCGCAACCCAGGTATCTGTATCTGTCCGTTTGGCCAGCATCGGCCCATAGGCATCCTTGTACCAGCCCTCTGTCAGGCGCACATTCCTGTGCATGATGCCAAACGGACGCATGCAGTGTTCCAGCTGCTCATCGGGATCTGTGATGGTCTCCGGAATATCATGAGGCTTAAAATGGAAATACTTGACAATTTCATCCATCGCCGCTTTTGTCAGAGTCTGTTTGTCTGCGAAAGCACTGGCTCTCGAACGTCCCCAGACAACCGATGCCATTTCAAATATGGCATCCTCAAACTGACCCTGATCGCTTTCGTTGCGCTGACGGATTTGCTTATCAAACCAACTCATCAGTCAAATCCTTTCTTAATCGCTGGCAATCATCTGGGCGTATGCTCCGCCTTTTTTATAGAGTTCATCATGTGTTCCGCGTTCAATTACCCGGCCGTGATCCAGGACGATAATCTCATCACAGTCACGGATCGTGGAAAGACGGTGCGCGATGACGATGCAGGTGATTCCGCGGTCTTTTACCGCACGCACAAGATCATACTCCGTTTTTGCATCCAGGGCCGAGGTTGCCTCATCCATGATCAGAATCGTGGGATCCTGAGCCAGTACACGGGCGATTTCAAGCCGCTGCCGCTGTCCGCCTGACAGATCTCGTCCGCCTTCAGCGATCCGGTACTGATAACCGCCCTCACGGCGCATGATATCCCCGTGAATCTGTGCATCATTCGCCGCAAGGATCATTTCAAAATCGGCGATGGAATCATCCCACATTTTGATGTTCTCAGCGATTGTATCCTCAAAGAGCGTGATTTCCTGATCAACCACCGCGACCGATCCGGTAAATACGTTCCTGTTGATCTGCGATATCGGCTTTCCGTCAAAGAGGATTTCACCGCTCCAGGGTTCATAGAGACCTGAAATCAGTTTGGAAAGCGTCGATTTTCCGCATCCGGAAAAGCCGACGAAGGCCACCCGTTTCCCGGGTTCCAGTTTCATATTGAAATCCTGGATCAGCGGATCCGACAGGGGAGAGTAGCCGAAAGTGACATGCTTCAGTTCAATATTGCCTGTCAGTTTGCCGTAATTCTCATTGGGGTCCATGGGGTCATCTGAAAAATGCGGATCATCCGGATAGTTCATGACATCGTCGATCCGTTCCATCATGACCCGCATTTCCTGCAGCTCCTCAGAGGCAGAAATCAGGTTCTGCGTAGGGCCCATAAAGCCATTCAGGAATCCCTGGAACGCCGTAATCATACCAAGAGTGAAATTTCCGGTGATCGCCAGATAGACACCGCAGATGACCACCGCATTGTCAGCCAGCAGCGAAAGGAGCACCGGGACAATTCCCAGCGTCTCATTGATATAGGTAATCCGGACATTGCCTGCATTGACCGCCGCATGGTATCCTGACCACTTCTCAAAGAAACCGTTTTCTGCACCGCTTGACTTAATGGTTTCAATCATCTGAATGCCGGAAACGGTTGTTCCGGACAGTTTTCCCTCATCCCGGACCATGACACGGGAAAGTTCCGTCCGCTTGGCTGCCACCATTTTGGAGACAGACAGGTTGATCATCATGGCGCCGATGCCGATCAGTGACATGAGCACGCTGTACCGGATCATGACAATCAGGTAGAAGATCATCATAAAGCTGTCCAGAACCAGCGGGGCCAGGGTGTTAATCAGCGTCTCCGCAACGGTCGCATTGGTGGCCTGTCTCTCCTGAATATCGCCGGCCATCCTCTGCGAAAAGAAGGAGAGGGGCATTTTCAGTATCTTCCAGATATAGGTACTGTTTCCGACGATGGCCAGTTTGCTGTTGATTTTAAGACTGTAAATCGTTTTCGCCCAGTTGACCGCAATCTGAATGAAGGCAAAGAATGCCATAAAGAGCACAAAGGGGACCAGCAGTTCACGGTTTTTCCCGGTCAGCAGATAATCCATGAAAAAGCGGGTGAATCCAGGATTGATGATTCCAAAAAGATACGTGATAATTGTGGTAAGAACCACAAATAGGATCGGAATCATCGCACCCTTCAGCCGTTTGGCCGCGAAATCAAAAATCGTCTTTCTCCGTCCGCTGGGCACAAAGCTTTCCGTCGGCCGGAACATAATGCACACACCGGTAAACGCGTTGTCAAACTCTTCCATGCTGACCTTTATGTTTCCTCGGGCCGGGTCATTAATCACGGCCTTGTTGCCGGAGAATCCGCAAAGGACAACAAAATGGTTGAAATTCCAGTGGATAATGCAGGGAAACTGACTGGCTTTTTTGATTGCCTCAAGTTCATACCGATACCCCTTAGCCTCAAGACCATATCTGCGCGCGGCCTTCATCACATTGAGGGCATTCGCGCCGTCTCTTGAGACGCCGCAGTCCTGACGGACCTGTTCAAGCGGTATCCATTTATCATAGTACGCCAGAATCATCGTCAGAGAAGCCGCGCCGCATTCGAGCGCTTCCATCTGAAGAATCACCGGTACTTTGGCATATCCCTTCTCCACCGGCTGTTTAATAGTCATCTGTTTCATAATTCCTCGCGATCAATTAAACAATAACGAAAGAATCTGCACCCGATTATAACTGATGCGGGACTCATAAATCCCATCCGGGAGTTCAATATTTCCGCCTGCCATCAGGCTGCCGTTTTCATCCTTTCCGACGAAAGATACGGATGTCTGTTTGCCGCCGACGTTAATCATCATCCCGGTCTCAATCTGGACACCCGACGGGACCTGATCCAGGGTGACTTTCAGTACGCCGGACTCGACACTCCCTGTCCCCGTGACAAAACTCTCGATGGATGCCTTCGATGCCCAGGTAAAAATACCTGCCATCAGAACAATGACACAGATCAAAAGTGCCCAGATTCCCGGGTTTGTCACGTGCAGATAGTCATTCAGCTGTTCAGGTGAAGAAATACGCTTGATGCTTTTCTCCCGAAACAATTTGTTCTCCATAACCCCTCCGAAAAAGAAATAATCAGATCCGAGATAAGCTGATAAAGTCATCTCATTTGGGTAAGTTTACCATGAGTAAGCGCAGAAATCAAGCCGATGGTGTGCCATTTTGTAAAACCAGACAGATTCAGACCGTTACCGGACCGGCGGCAATTCTCCTCCGTCGTTCATCAAACCGGCATTCCTGTCCGCCGACAAATTTGTCATTTGCCCTTTTTCCGGGAGGAAAAGTGTGCTAGAATGCAGATGCCCCGGGGCAGCCGTGCAGACCTCACCGGTCCCCGGATCAATAGCCATCCGGGCATTCCTGAGGCAATGAGGCGTTCCTTTGCCTCTCCCCACGCCGTAACACGAAAGCCCTGGCTTCAAACGGCTTTATTCCCGCCGCGCTGCCCGTTGACAGATCCGGTCCGGGGCAGTGCCGCGCCATGCAAAAAAATACGGAGGAGATTTCTATGGACAAAAAAAAACTGAATGAGAAACTGGACCTGGTCATTACAAAGCTCATGAACCTGGATGCTCCGGATATGGCAATGGATAAAGACACTCCGCGCGAGGAGCAGATGAAAGGCCTGATTGCCAGAGATTTTGGCATTCGGGAATGGGACTGGCCTCAGGGCGTAGGTCTTTACGGTCTTCTTCAGCTGCAGAAAGCCCGCGGAAACGAAACCTATGATCCTTTTCTGCTGAACTGGATGGAGGAGAATCTGACCAAGGGGCAGCCCAGCGCCAATATTAACACGACCGCTCCCTATCTGACGCTCTTTGATCTGACCGAGCGTTACAGCATGCCCGACTGGGAAAAGATCTGTATCAAGCGTGCGGAATTCCTCATGAATGAACTTCCAAGGACGAAGGAAGGCGGATTTGAACATCTGACCAGCGCCCTCGGCGATCGGAACAGCGTCATGCGGCATCCGGATGAGCTCTGGGTCGACACGCTTTTCATGGCGGTTCTGTTCCTTGGAAAGATGGGGAAGCGGTGCGGAAACGAAGCATGGTGTCAGGAAGCGGTTTATCAGTTCCTGCTGCACATCCGGTATCTGTGTGATATTCACACCGGCCTCCTTTATCACGGCTGGACCTTTGCCATGAACAACCACTTTGGCGGAATTTTCTGGAATCGCGGAAACTCCTGGTTCACGTACGGAGCGGTTGCGTTCCTTGATGCCATGGGAGACTGCCTCAATGAGGCGGACCGCCGCACGATTCTTTCCACCTGGCGCAATCAGGTGGATGCCCTGATTCGTCTGCAGGATGCGTCCGGTCTCTGGCATACCGTGCTTGACAAGCCGGATTCCTACATCGAAACCTCCGGCTCGGGCGCGATTGCCGCCGGCATCCTTTATGGCATTCGCTGCGGGTATCTGGACAGCTCCTTCCTGCCCGCCGCCGAAAAAGCGGTCGAGGGCCTGATGTCCTATGTGAATAAGGATGGTGTCGTCGGAAATGTGTCCGCGGGCACCGCGGTGGGGATGGATGCCCGGCACTACGAGGAAATCCTCATCCGTCCCATGGCCTACGGTCAGTCACTGACAGCGCTTGCGCTGACGGAAGCATTATACCTCTGATTCCGCCCGGGAAATGCATAACAGGAAGGCAGAACCGATATCCGGTTCTGCCTTCCTGCTTTTTTTACAGGACTTTTTTGAGGAAATCCTGAAGGCGGGGATTCCGGGGATGGTCAAACAGTGTTTCCGGATCGCCCTCCTCAAGAAACAGCCCGTCATCCATGAAAATCACCCGGTCCGCCACTTCGTGCGCAAAACGCATCTCATGCGTCACCACCACCATGGTCATCCCGTCCGCGGCCAGTTCACGCATGACCTCTAGCACCTCACCGACCATTTCCGGATCCAGTGCCGACGTCGGTTCATCAAAAAGCATGATCTCCGGCTTCATGCAAAGCGCTCTTGCAATCGCCACGCGCTGCTTCTGACCGCCGGAGAGCTGATCCGGATAGGCATCCGCCTTGTCCAGAAGACCGACCCGTTCAAGCATTTTGAGGGCCAGCGTCTTCGCTTCCTCCCGGGTTGCCAGTTTGAGGTCGACAGGGGCCAGCATCAGGTTTTTCAGGACATTCATGTTGTTAAACAGGTTAAAGTGCTGAAAAACCATCCCGATATTCCGGCGTATGCGGTTAATGTCCGCTGCACGGTCCGTAATACTGACCCCGTTTACCAGAATGCTGCCCTCCGTGCACTCCTCAAGTCGGTTCAGGCACCGCAGAAAAGTCGATTTTCCGCTGCCGCTCGGCCCGATCACACAGACAACCTCCCCCTCAGAGACCTCAAGCGAAACATCCCGGATAACCTCAAGGGATCCATAGTTTTTCCTCAGGTGCCGAACGCTTATTTTTCCCGTCTTACAAGCTTCTCCTGCCACGCTTCAGTCTCCTTTCTAGAATCTTGGCGGCCTGCTGCAGAATCAGGATGACCACCAGATACATCAGTCCGACAATTGCCCATGTCTGGAAAGACATAAATGTTTTGGATACCACATTTTTGGCCGTGTTAACCAGTTCAGGAAAGCCGATCACCGAAAGAATTGACGTATCTTTCAGGGTGATAATGAACTGATTGATAATGCTGGGAATCATCGTGCGAACCGCCTGCGGCAGAACGACCCGCTGCATGGCCCGCCAGTAGGGAAGGCCCAGCGAACGCGCCGCTTCCATCTGACCAATATCGACGGATTCGATTCCGGCCCGAATAATCTCAGCCATGTATGCACCGCAGTTTAAGGCAAGACAAATCGTTCCTGCCTGAAGAGCCGAGAGCGTAACGGAATCAAACTTCAGAATGGTGTTGAACAGATAGGGCACACCAAAGTAGATAAAATAGGCCAGAACGATCATGGGAACACCGCGGATCAGGTTGACAAAGATCATGGCAATTATCCTGCAGGGCTTATTGTGCAGAACACTCATGATCCCGACAATCATGCCGATGACACAGGCAAACAACAGACCATACAGAGCCAGAAGCAGGGTCTGACCCATGGCCTGGAACAATAAGGGACCGTACGACAGCAGAATCTTTGACAAAAGAAAGTGCCTCCTTTCCGGAATATGCATGAGGCATGGATTTGACCTTTGGCCACTTCCTGACCGTTTAGCCGCCGTTCATCCGCTGAGATAGGGGAACGGCATTTGGCCGCCGACAGGAAAAGAAGGCACTTTTAAGAAGTGCCTTCGGAAACTGTAAATGCGTTACTCACCAAGATATTTCTTGAGGATCTCGTCATACGTTCCATTAGCCTTGATATTGGCAAGACCCGCATTAAACTTATCGACGAGTTCCTGTTTTTCAGATGAGAAAACGGCAAATCCGTACTCCGCACCTTCATTCGCGGTGCCATCGACCAGCTGAAGCGGAACCCCGTTGGACTTGATATAGTCCGCCATGATGGGGGTATCATCGAAGCAGGCCGCTGCCTGACCGCCAATGACGGCCTGATAGACATCCGGCGAGCTTTCAAGGAAGGTCACGGTAAAATGATAGGTATCTTTCAGGCTTTCTGCATATTCCGCGCTCTGGGTGCCGATTTTGACGGCAACCGCTTTCCCTTCAAGATCCGCGAATCCGGAAATCTTGGAGCCCTGCGCAACAGCCATGGACTGTGTGGCGCTGTAATATCCATCAGAGAAAATCCAGCCGTTTTCTTTTCTGGCTTCCGTAATGGATGCGCCTGCGATCAGGCCGTCGGCCTGACCTGCCTGACAGGATGCAATCGATCCGTCCCAGCCAAGCGCCGTCATCGTGTATTCAAAGCCCTGATCCTTGGCAATGGCGGCCATAATCTCCATGTCAATGCCGACCATGTTCCCGTTTTCATCTGCATATTCAAACGGACGGAATGCCGTATCGGTGACAATTTTATAGACTTCCTTCTCTGCAAGACCCGTCAACAGCGCAAAACAAAACACAAGCGCCAGACCAACCAACAAAACTCTTTTCATGTCCGATTCCTCCGGTTTGAATGATTTTGGTAGGAACATTTTAACCGAGATCGGATGGAAGATCAAGAGGTTTTTTCGCAGTTTTGCATGTTTGGCCGCTCAAAATTGCATTTCGTATCATTTCTGACGTTTTTTTAGCTTTTGTAAATTCGAAAAATGCATTTATCAAAACCGATCATTTCATCTTCATTGCATTCCTCAGACCGATGAAATATAATGGACATGTTCAATTCGGCCATTTGCCATACAGGCGCAAGGATCAACGCTTCGCATTAAAGCGCGGCAGAAAGTCCATCCGGGCCGCTGACAAATGACCAGAGCGAAGGAGAAGTCAATTATGAAACCAGTCATCGGTCTTGTTCCGCTTGTCGATTACCAAAAGGATTCCTACTGGATGCTCCCCGGATACATGAAGGGGATTCAAAAAGCCGGCGGTTTGCCCGTCATGCTTCCCCTTGAGGCAGAACCTGAAGATCTTTCGGACCTCTCACGTCATCTGGACGGGTTTCTCTTCACCGGCGGTCATGACGTTTCGCCGGAGATGTACCATGAGGAAACGCAGCCGTTCTGCGGGGAAATCTGTCCGGAACGGGACAGGTTTGAAATGCGGCTGTTTGCGCAGGCGCTGAAAGACCGGAAGCCGGTTCTTGGCATCTGCCGCGGCATTCAGCTGATCAATGTGCTGATGGGCGGCACCTTATATCAGGATCTGCCCAAACAGCACCCCTCCTGTATCGAGCATCACGGTCAGCCTCCGTATGACCGTCCCGTCCATTCCATCCATATTGAAAAAGGGACACCGCTTTACCGGCTTTGCGGCGGTGAGATGCACGTGAACAGCTATCACCATCAGGCAATACGCACACTGGCTCCCGGGCTCAGGAAAATGGCTGAGGCAGCGGATGGCATCATTGAAGCGGTATACCATCCCGACTTCGCGTTTCTCTGGGGAGTTCAGTTTCATCCCGAGTTTTCCTGGCAGAGGGATGCTCATTGCCAGCTGATTTTCGATGAATTTGTCCGGAACTGCCGCAGCCGATAAGCGTGCACGTTTTCATTTTCTGTGTTCATCGGATTTTTTCTGGTTTCCTGTCGTCTTTTTCGCATTGAAATCCGCTGTTAAATTGACAATATTGTACAAATATGATATCTTAAATTCCGGATTACAAAGCTTATACGGATCATTCCTGCCTGAAAATGCATAAATCCTTCTCAGAGCCGTATTCCAGTACTCAGACGGATTTTTGCAGACTGAAACAAGAAATCATCAGATGATCGAGGCATACACATGAGATCTGTCTTTTCCATTGTCTTCTTCCTTCTTGCCACAATTCTCGCATACGGAGCCTATTTTTCCTTTCATTCACCAAAACCGATCGGAAAGTCGGTCTATTTTCTGCTGTTGGCGCTCCTGCCTCCCGTCATTGGCAATCTGCTGCTCGTCATCTCATCCAGACAGACGTTTTCTGTCATCGGATGCTATATCTACTTTGTCGGAATGGACCTGGCCATGCTTGCGCTGCTGTTTTTCAGCTTTCACTACTGCCGGGTGACATGGCCAAACCGAATGGTTCGCAATACCGTTTATCTTCTGCTTCTTGTCGATGTGATTCAGTATTGTCTGAACCCGTTTACCCATCATGTTTTTATCACCACCAAAGTCATGGTCGATAATCTTCCATACTGGCGGATGGTCCCGCTTATCGGACAGACCTATCACCGAATTGTGGATTATGGCATTTACTTTTCCTCCGTCTGCATTTTTATTCATAAACTGGTTAACGCCCCCCGAATCTATCAGGAACGTTACCTGAGCATCCTGATCGCCATGTTTATCGGCGGCATGTGGCAGAGTTATTACATTTTTTCACGGCAGCCCATCGATAAATCCATGATCGGCTTTGCCGTATTCGGCATTCTTGTTTTCTATTTTTCTCTGTATTACCGGCCTGTCCGGCTTCTGGACAGACTGCTTGCCGGCATTGTTTCCAATGTATCCGACGCCGTCTACTTTCTTGACGTAAGCAGGCGGTGCATATGGGCCAATGCCTCCGGCTGTCGTTTTGCCGGCGTTGACAGCGATCTTCCGGATCATGCCTATACCCGTCTTGAACAGCTGATCGGGCCGATCCAGTTGTTTAATAACGAAAGATTGGAAAAACGGGTCGTAGGGGAGGATGAAAGCGCCCGTTACTATACCATTGAAAAGAGCTCTCTCCCTGACCGTTATGGCAATAATACGGGCTGGGTTCTGTCTGTCCGTGATGAAACCGCGGAACAGCAGGCCATTATGCGGGATCTGTACAACGCCAGACACGATGCCCTGACAGGCCTGTATACCCGGGAATACCTGTACGAATGTATCCGAAAAAAGATCGCTGATAATCCGGATATTCTGTATGATATTGTTTTTGTCGATGTGAAAGAGTTTAAAATTGTCAATGATATATTCGGTACGGACTTTGGTGATCTCGTTCTGAAACGAATTGCGGAGTCGATCCGTGAGGATGTTCCGCCGGAGAGCCTGTTTGGCCGTCTGAACGGGGATACCTTCGGCATCTGCATTCCTTCTGCCTCTTTTAAATTCTTTTCTTTCAGGAACCGCATCTCCAATTTTGTCGTTAAAAACGGGCCTGTCGAACATACGATCCTGATTCATCTGGGTGTGTATGAGGTGACCGAGCCGGACCTTAATCCATCCGTCATGTTTGACCGGGCGCATCTGGCCCTGTCTACCATCAAAGAGGACTACCAGACGCGCATCGCCTATTACGATGACAGCATGCGGCACAAGGTTCTCTGGAATCAGCATATTTCCAATCAGGTCGATGCGGCGATTGCCGAGAATCAGATTCAGCCGTTCCTGCAGCCGATCATGGACCGGGAGGGCAGGATGGTGGGGGCAGAGGCACTGGTCAGATGGATTCATCCCACAGACGGATTCCTTCCGCCTTCTGCCTTCATCCCGGTTTTTGAGCAGAACGGGATTATCGCAATGGTCGACCGGCACATGTGGCGCTCTGCCTGTGCCGTTCTGGCACGGTGGCAGAAACAGGGAATTGATGCCTTTATTTCCGTCAACATCTCTCCGAAAGACTTTTACTTTATGAACGTTCCCGCCGAAATCCTCAGCATCGTCGAAGAATTTGACATAGACCGTTCAAAGCTGCGTCTTGAAATCACGGAAACCGTGATGATGGCCGATAAAGAGAAGCGGATGAACCTCCTTTCGGAACTGAAATCTTACGGTTTCATCATTGAAATGGATGATTTCGGAAGCGGTTATTCCTCGCTCAACATGCTCAAGGATATGCCCGTCGATGTGCTTAAGATCGATATGGCGTTCCTTGAAAAAACGGAAAACACGCAGAAAGCCAGCATCATTGTCAATAACATCATCCGGCTTTCAAATGAGCTTCAGATCTGTACCCTGACAGAAGGGGTTGAAACCGAAAAACAGGTTTCTGAACTGCTGAAAATGGGCTGCCGCCTTTTCCAGGGCTATTATTTTTCCCGCCCGCTTTCCGTCACCGATTTTGAGAATCGTTTTTTACGTTCCACTCCCGCCTGAACTGATCGGACTCCGTCAGGGACCAGGCGACACAAAAAAACAAACCGGCTGAATAAGCCGGTTTGTGCATTTCAGGGCACTCTGGCAGTCAAACTTTTCGCTTCGGCAGAAATGAACGACACGGTCATTCATCCATGACGAAGAAAAAGTCGCCGAAACTTACCTCCACATCATCCGTTTCATCTTCTTCATTCTCATAGATCTTACGGACATACTGACTGCAGCCACAGGATCTTGTTTTCCCATTCTGCAAATTGGACTGATACACTTCTTTCTTGTTTCCACAGTCGCACTGGCAGATCCAAACCAGATTCCGGTTGATCCGCTCACCCTTTTCAAGAACCGTCAGTTTTCCATAACGCATTCCGGGTTTAATGACCAGGGACTCTTTTCTGCCGCGGAGACAGCCGCAGGAACGAACATTCTGATAAATAAGGCTTCTGAAAGAGAGCACCTTGGTTTTCCCACATTCACACCGGCAAAGCCAGGAGTTATCGTCGACTGGTTCGATAACCGTGAGTTTTCCAAACTGATCTCCGACGGAAATTGTACGCTTGCTTGTTTTCATTTTCATCCGTGCAGGTCTTCGGAAGACTGCACACTCCTTTCGGATAACCCAGTTTCACAGACAACGGAAAATACGAACGAAGCCAGTGGGGGATCTTCAGCCATGGCGATGATCCGGCAGCGGTTTCGGGCAGGCACGGTCAGACTAGCATGCACCCTGCTTGACTTCCCGGACATCTGCAAAAGCAGAACAAAATCACATACGTACATGTATAATCTGTTAGGTTCTGATTATAGCAATATGTCAATTATCCTTCAAGCCAAAACGGCCGGATAACCCAAGAGAAAAACATAACGTTTTTTTAGAAAAAGAGACAATAGAAATCGTTTTATCGATTCTATTATACTGCCCATTCTGCTTATCTTTTATCCACATTCTTGACAAACCTCTCCAACACCCCCGAAATTCGTTCTGATTCAGCCCGCCAAAATCGGGGAAAAACACGGTTCTCGTTCATTTTTAACCAAATTTATGGTTATCCATTGTGTTTTTCTCCCGCAGCGCTTATAATTCAGTTAAAAGTCCGGTCTGTACACAAACCCGATGTGTTTTTATGTATGAACCATGCACAGGATCGGCCCCGGCCGATTTCATTCCGGATACAGATGCCTTAAAAATGGAGGATAGGAAATCACATGAGAAAAATTGCATGTCTGTTATTCCTGCTGGTCGTTCTTTCTGTTTCAGCTTTCGCCGAAACAGATTATACGTTCACATTCAACCCGGAAACGGCAGGGCAGGGGGAGAAACTTGACCTTTCAGAATACGGCCTTTCTTTTTTCCTTCCGGAGGGATTTGAACTCAAGGAGGTCCTGAATAATGACAAGGCAATCTGTTATTATCAGAGAAACAATCCCTGGCATTCTGTCGAATTTCTAACCTGCGACTATGCCTCTCTTGAGGAAGCGAAAGAAGAATATGCGGATACGACGCCCATGCTGGCGAATGTGAATGGAATGGACAGCGTTCTTTTTGCTTTTAAGAGCCTCACGAAAAGCGGGGAAGAGCTGTTTGTGTGTGATGTTTTTATCGCTGTTCCCAACCATCCCGTCATCAATTATTATGAAGAATCTGCCGATCAGAATGATCTCGCACTTTACCTGTTAAACGTTCTTCCGGCCGAAAGCATCACAAAGGCCGAAACAGCTGAGGATGAAACCAAGGAGGAAAAGCGGGAAACCGAAAAAGCGGCATCAGCCGAACCGGAAAAGCCCTCCGCAGCAGGGACGGCAAAAGCCGAGGTCGATTTTGACGGCGAGCGTTCAATCCGGACACAGAGAGACGGATCTGTCAATGTCCGGAAAACCCCCAGTTCCGACGGTGAACGCATCGGTACCGCCGCACCTGATTCCATCTTCCCGCTTCTCTCCATTTCAGAGAACGGCTGGTATGAAATCAGACTGCGTGATGGAACGACGGGATTTATCAGCCCGAATTTAGGCAGAATAATCAAATAATCCAGATAACGCGTCCGTAAAAGGACGCGTTATCTGTTTATCCGTTATCGGGCCATCCGATAGATTTCAGCCATATCCTCTTCCATGAGAACACGGGCGGATCCTTTTTTCCCGCCGCAGGCTTTTGCACAGCTGGCTGCCAGCATCCTTATATCCTGCTCAGTCAGATTCAGACCAAGTTCATGCAGGGAAACCGGCATTCCGATTTCCTTAAAGAAGGCTTCCATCGCTTCAATGCCGCGCAGCGCTGTCTGCTCCGGCTCACCCAGCGGGATGTCCAACACATTCGTTGCAAGCCGCACAAAGCGGTCCAGGCAGTGACCAACCACATATCTTGCCCAGCTTCCCCAGACCGCTGTCAGGCCGGCTCCATGGGTAACATCGTAGAAACCGCCCAGCTCATGTTCAAGCAGATGCGAGGAAAAATCTCCGCCGTCATTTCCGCAGCCGGTCAGATTGTTATGTGAAAGCGAGCTTGCCCACATGACCTCTGCTCTTGCTTCCTTGTCCTCCGGATGGACATGCAGTACGCGGGCATATTTCATGATCGTGCGAAGGATTCCCTCTGAAATGGCATCCGTTACCTCCATATGGCCATTGTTGGAGAGGTAGCGCTCAAGCGTATGCATCATCATGTCTGCACATCCGCTCATGCTCTGCCAGTCCGGCAGTTCGGTGGTCAGATCAGGATTCATAATCGCAAACCTGGGCCTGGAAATATCATCATTGTAGGAACGTTTTTCCTGTGTGAGCTCATTGGTAATGACGGAACTGTTGCTCATCTCGGAACCTGCGGCAGCAATCGTGAGTATTGCCCCGACAGGGAGACAGGCAGTTGCCTGACGCTTTCGTTCATACAGTTCCCATACATCCCTCTCATCCGCCAGTCCATAGGCAACGGCCTTTGCCGTATCAATTACGCTTCCTCCGCCAATGGCCAGAATAAAGTCCACCTGTTGCTCTTTTCCGATTTCGATTGCTTTCCTGACCAGGGAAAGATGCGGATTCGGAACAACACCGCCCACAGAGACGAGTTTCAGTCCGGCTTCTCGGACCGACTTTTCGACCGTATCCAGCAGTCCGTTTTCGGCAATACGTTTGCTTCCATAGAGAAGCAATACCGATGAACCGCCGAATTCCCGAATGCACGCGCCGGCCTTTTTCTCCGTTTCCGGTCCGAAGAATACTTTTGTTGGTGCATAAAACGTGAATGGATTATACATTTTCTCCTCCTGTACAAGTTTTCCTTTTGACAGTGATCCCGTTTAATCTCATCCTACTGGAAGAATACGTTCCTGTTTCTTCCTGTTTTGGAGGAATACTGGAAGTTTTATCAAGTGCAGCTTCCATATCCTATTGACATATAAATGAAACAGACGTATAATAAGCCCATCTTTCATACGTTTTCCCATTTACAGACATGTGTATTCTATCATAGCGGACCAGTAATCAAAAGACAGAAATCATAAGGAAATAAAGAAATGGCTTGTTTTGCAGATAAACTAAAAGCCGCCCGGAAAAAGGCTGGATTAAGCCAGGCGGAACTGGCCGAGCGAATCGGCGTAACGGTTCGTTCCTTTACGGACTATGAGTGCGGCAGGGCAGTGCCCAGGCAAAAGAAAATTGAAAAACTGGCAGATGCACTCGGTGTTACAACCCTCTACCTGATGAATGATTCCGTGGATGATCCGGAGTTTGGTGTCCATGTTGAAGCGACGATACGAAATGCAGGAAAACAGTATGGGGAATCCATTGCCGATGAGATGTCTTCTCTCCTTGAGCGCAATGCCGTATTTTTTGCCGGCGGCGAGACTCCTCAGGAGGTAAAGGACAGATTTTTTGAAGCCTTAATGACTGCATACCTGACCTGCAAACAGGAATCCGCAAAGAGTTTCTGAGAGGTTCTGATATGAACACGGATTATATCATCCAGTTTGTCGCCGGTCTGCGAAAGCGTTATTCAGGTTTATCGATCGCGGAAATGTGCGATGCAATGGGAATCCATGTCCTGTATTATCCGATGGGAACTGAAAGTGATGCATGCAAAGGCTTTTTCATCCGCCGTTTTAACACTTCCTGCATCACGGTCAATTCCGACCTGTGTCTGCGCAATCAGGAGATCATTCTTGCTCACGAAATGGGGCATGCGTGCCTTCATGACCATATTGCCGATGCGACCGAATTTGTTGATGTTCATCTCGATATGAACAGCGGCGTTTACGAACATGAGGCAAATCTGTTTGCCGCAGAGCTGCTTCTTCCGGACCAGGAGGTTCTTGAAAAAATACAGGAACTGCTCCCTGTTAAAACCATTTCAGAAGAACTGATGGTTCCGCCGGCACTGATTGATTATAAGGCTCGAATTTTACAAAAGAAGGGAATTCCGGTACATCCTGGGTTATTTGCTCAAAGCTCTTTTTTGAAGGATATTGCCGGATGATTTGAATCATGGTTTATACATCTACTCATAAAAGCAAATATATGCGTTCCCGGTACAGAACAACCCAGTCAGAACGGGGCATCCATATTAAGTACCCCTTCAGACTGGTGGCCTTTCTTCTGTCCCTTGGCATTATTATGGAGCTGATTGCGCTGGTCCGGCTTCCGGATTACAAGGATGAAGTTGAAAAAGCCCGTCATGATTATCTGGTCGCACAGGCCGAAAACATTCAGCTGACCAAGGAGCTCGATCTGGCCCAGCAGCAGAATACCGTAGAGCAGTCTGCCCGAAAGCAGGGCATGGCATACTACGGAGAAACCATTTATATTCCGGTCATCGAGAATAACGAAGCAGGCGATTCCCAGGATCCATAACTTTCTGCAGCAGAAAAGGTCTCCATTCATTTGACTGACAAGTGAATGGAGACCTTTTTGGTCGTGTAACGTCTTGCTCTGCACCCGTTGCCGGCCGGATGGAATGGTCACCGACCCTTTCACCCTAAAACGCCGTTTTGACTGCTCCCGTCGGAACAGCTGACTTCTTTGTGCTTTTATGATGCGCCGTATCCTCTGTGACCGGATGCGTTTCTTTCTGAGTCGAAGAATTCTCCTTCTCGTTATGGGAGGGCTTCGTCTTTTCCTTGCCGGAATCATGTAACAGCGTTTTGCTGCTCAGCGGATTTCCCTCTTCATCCGTCAGGTTTTCCGTCGAATTCTCATCCGTCACATCTGTTTCTGCACCGGAAGAAGGGGAGGACGGTTCATCTTCCTGACTCTTCTGCTCCTCCTCTGAGTGAACGGAGGGGAGTCCTTCTTCATTTGTCTGGACCATCTGTACATTTGCCGGCACCGTTTGTTCCTGATTCACAGGAGCGGAGGAAGCCGCCTCATTTGCCGGCACCGTCTGTTTCTTCTCAGTGGAAGCGGAGGATGCCGATCCATTCACCGGCATCGTCTGTTCGTTGCCCGCAGGAGCGGAGACAGCCGCTTCATTTGCCGGAACCGTCTGTTCGTCGCCCGCAGGAGCGGAAGAGGCTGCATCATTCGCCGGCACCGTCTGTTCGCTGCCTGC
>DGWH01000134.1:34972-97830 GCA_002395225.1 Christensenella sp. UBA4263 | reverse complement strand
ATTCACCGGCACCGTCTGTTCGCTGTCTGTCGGAGCAGAGGGAGACTCTTCATTCGCCGGAACGGTCTGTACCGCGTCTGCAGGAGCGGGGGACACCGCTTCATCCGTCGGAATCGTCTGTTCCTTATCCGAAGAAGAGGGCGTCTCATTGTTGGAAGGAGTCTGCTCATTGTCAGCAGCAGCATTCCCTTCAGCCGGATTTTCTGCCGGCGCTTGGTCCGTCTGTTCAGTCGGAGAATCTTTGGCCGGTGTCTCTGTGGAGTTTTCCGCTAATGCAGATTCATCTCCGGTGACAGTGCTCTGCTTTGAGCCATCTGTATCCGTTTCTGCAGCTGGTTCAGAGGCCTTCTGCTCAGTTGAGGCACCCTCGGTTGTTCCTGCCGTCTCAGGCGTTGTTTTGCCTGATTCCGTCGTCTCATTCTGTTTCAGGGAGGGGGACTCAACTGCAATCTGCTGAACCGGCTTTGTCTCAGCCTCAGCTGGTTTGCTTTCTGTCTCTGTCAGGATCGGGGAAGTTGCTTTCCCGGAAGCCTCTGATGTTCCATTCGCCGGGACCGGCGCAGGCTGGGCCATCTCAGCAGATGGTTCCATCCGGTTCGCTTCCTCATAGATTCCGTTAACATCAATGGTTTCCGTTCCGCCGGATTGGGTTCCATTGTCCGCCGTGCTTCCATTCTCCGGCAGTCCGGCTGAAGGATCTGTTGTCGAAATGGGATTCACATTGGCAATAACCTGTCCATCTTCAAGCAGACAGCCGTTTGAATACATATGATTGAGTGCACCGTTTCCCACCAGGAGAAGGGACTGACCCGGATCACTGGACTCACTGCTGCTGTTTCCTCCAATTAACGCGCCGGAAAGAGCAATGGAGCTGCGATCCTCCGCATTCAGAACAACAACTGCATTTCCGCCGAAGGCATCTCCTTCGCCGCCTTTAACCTGGCCAATGATGCCAATATTCGACGTATCACGGGGGGAAATGATCTGAAGGCCATTTCCTCCGACAGGGCCTATGCCGCCCTGAATGGAACCGATGACGGAAATATAGGCATTCCCGCCAATATCATAGAGATTAACCGCATTTCCGCCGATGTCGGTTCCTTTTCCGCCGGAAATATCCCCGCCAATCAGCAGCACGCCTTCTTTGTTGAGGGGAGAGACGATTACGCCTGCGCCTCCGATATCGGCGGAACCGCCGACAACCGTTCCTTCCAGTGCCGCATAAAAGCTGCCACCTTCATGCTCAATCCTGATGCCGTTTGCACCATCCGTCGCCGTGATGGAACAGGAAGGGGTGATAATCAGTTCTCCGTCTCCCTTAAACCGAATTGCCGCATCTTTGCCTCCGGAAACCTTTACATTCTCCGCAAGCATAACCTTTGATGAACCATGGATATCAAGCGAGTCAATCAGTTCCACATCCGAAAAAGACAGATTGGAATCCAGAATATGCATTCCGGATATGACCGCTTTCTGATTCGGAGCAGAACATATGGCAACATCTTCCGTGGTTATTAAAGGAACGGTTTCATCCGCCTGAATCATGCCGGATACCAGCACGGTGTCCCCGCGTCCGGCTTCCTCAATCAGCTGCAGCAGTTCGGAATACGTATATGCAGGCCCAAGCTCCTTTGCGTACAGGCATCCAGGGACAAGGGTTAAAGCGAAAAACATCACGAGCACTGCCATCTGCTTTTTCATACGAACGGTGAAACCTCCTTTCAAATTGATTTTCTGCTGTGCGATTATACCACAAATCTAACATGGGATGCAAATCATTCCCATTTCATCCGAAAAACCCCTGACGAACAGGACTGATGTTCATAATAAAAGGCGAATTGCCTCTGCACAGCCGCCATGGTCATTATCGCTTACCACCAGCTGTGCCGCTGCCTTTACCCGGGAACCGGCATTGCCCATTGCAACGCCAAGACCGGCTGCCTCAATCATGGAAAGATCATTTTCCGCATCTCCGACCGCGATGCATTCAGCCGGATCAATGCCGAGAAAACGGCAAAGATGTAAAAGACCGGATCCCTTACTGACGCCTCTGGGGGAGCATTCGATGGAGGAGATTTCCGAATAGACCGTTTCAATATCAAGGGAATGCAGTGCCTCGAGCGTTGTCGGGCGCTCCTCCTGATCGGCATGATACAGATTTATTTTCAGAACCGGTTCCGTATTCTGCCTGAAAAAATCAAAAATGTCCGGGACCAGTGTCATTGCATGTTCATACAGGTGACGATATACGCCCATGTGGAAGTGGTCGAGATTCTGCATATGACTTTCCTGAATGACATCAATCTGCGGCAGGACAATCTGCGGCATAACGTCTTTTTCCCTGACCCTTTCCAGAATCGCCGCGGCCGTCTCCGGCGCAATCTCCGTCAGCGCAGCCATTTTCTTTTCCTTAAAATCATAGATTCCCGCGCCGCTTGAAAAAACCGCATACCGGATTTCAGGGAGAAGCGGCTCGAATTCAACAATTTCGCTGAGCGCCCGGCCGGTTGCAAATGCAGCGGTTTTTCCGGCCTCCGTCACCTCCCGAATGGCCCGCACACAGGTCTCCGGCAGATTCTTCCGACTGTCAAGCAGCGTTCCGTCAATATCCAGCGCAATCAGTTGAAATTGATTCATGCACGTTCCTCCAGAAATACAGAGCAGGGGAATTGATCAGAAAGATTCTGAAGCATCGCGAATTATAGCAATTGTCAGGTTTGATGTAAAGCCTCTGTCCCGGTGTCTGCCGGGAATGGGTCAGTTCATCCTCCTCAGCCCGGAACAGAGCGTGTTTCCGGTTCTTCCGTAAACCTCTGTCCATGCAAAAACCATCGCCATATTTTGTGTAAATACTGAAAAACGCCGAAAAATGGTTCTTTCAATCCTCAGAAAGTATTGATATTTCTGGTTTTCTATGCTAGAATCAATCGAAACTTTCCCATCGCTCAATACGGAATGTCCGTGTCGTGCGGTGCGCGGACATGTTAATTCTATTCATTTGGAGGGATCCTTAATGGTTACAGCAGGTGATTTCCGCAAAGGCGTTACCATTGAATGGGAAGGCGGCGTCTGGACAATTGTTGATTTTCAGCATGTAAAGCCCGGAAAAGGCGCAGCTTTCGTTCGCACAAAGCTTAAGAATGTCATGACGGGAGCGGTTGTTGAGCGTTCTTTCAACCCGACCGACAAGCAGCCCAGAGCCACCATTGAAACGAAGGAAATGCAGTATGTTTACAATGACGGTGAATTCTACTATTTCATGGACACCGAAACATACGAGCAGATTCCTCTGACCCGCGATCAGGTAGAAGATGCCATCCAGTTCATGAAAGAGGAAACGATGGCAACCGTGCGTTTCTTCAAGGGAAATGCTTTCTCCGTTGAGGCGCCGAACTTCGTCGTTCTCGAGGTGACGGATACCGAGCCCGGATTCAAGGGTGATACCACGAGCAACACCACCAAGCCCGCTACGCTTGAGACCGGATATAAGATTGCCGTCCCGCTGTTCATCAACATCGGCGACAAGATCCGTGTGGATACGCGTGATGGCTCTTACATGGCGCGTGCCTGATTAAGTTTTTGATTAACCCTGGTGTATGAACGTTTTTTGATTGATTGTTGGGAAAATACCTTCAGTTTTTTCTGAAAGCGGTTAACACCAGGGTTTTCTTTATAGCGCATTGGAAAGCAGCAAAGCCGAAAGGCCGGCTCATGCAGAAGCGGGCCTGCCGCACAGCGGCAGCCTGTCCGCTATGCGCAGTGGGAAGCAGTGAAGCCGAAAGACTGAACTTCGGCTTATAAGGCATATAGAGGAGGCGACAAGTATGAGTATCTCTGCAGAAAAGCTTAACTATTTAAAAGGTATCGCTGATGGAATGAATCTTTCCGAGGCAACCAGTGAAGGAAAACTCTTTCTTGGCATTATTGATATGCTTTCAGCGCTTTCCTCCGAGAAAGAGCAGCTTGAATCGCGTGTTGACAAACTCGGGGAATATGTCGATGATCTGGATCGGAGCCTTTCTGAATTCTACGATATGGTCGATGAACAGAATGATAACGCGACTGAAGAAGACGCTGACAGCGACAAAGAAGACGCCGGGAATAAAGCCGGAAAGACTCCGTACAAGAATCCCTATGAAGATGATGACTTTGATGATTCTGAGGACGGCGTCTCCTATTATTCGGTCGTCTGCCCCTATTGCGAGTCCTATGTAACCCTGACCGGTGACCTTCTCCCCGAAAAAGGAGAGGGATTTGAATGTCCTTCCTGCGGGCGGCTGCTGTTCAGAAAGTGATCCGTCTTTCAGCCCCCGGCTGTTGGGATCATCCCGTTCGCCGCAAACCTGGCATTTCAGTTTCAAAACTCTCCGCCTGAAGGGCAGAGAGTTTTTGTTTTTCCTGTCTCAGGTGCTCCGGGGTCCTCCGTCCATTCTTCTTTACAATCCATTCACCATTTCGTATAATAGAAGGGAAAAACAGGTTGTATTGTGTTCAGTTGTCAGAATACAAACTGAACAGATGATTTGAAAGGAAACCATTCGAAGTGAAAAATCTGTTGCGTCTTGTTCTGATTCTCCTCCTGACCTTCCTGGCTCTTCCGGCCGCTGCAGATGAATATACCGGGACGGTCACAAAAAACATGACCATACGAAAAACACGTTCCACGTCCGGAAAAAAACTGGGAAGTGTTGCGGAAGGGGAAACGGTCTCCATTTCGGAATTCGGCAGCACCTGGTCGCTCATTCAGAAAGAGGATATCAGCGGATATATTCTGTCTAAGAACATTGCGGATCTTGCCCTTGTCGGCGCTCAGCCGGATGAGGAAACCGCACAGTATTTTGGCACGGCCACAAAAGACCTGACCCTCCGGGCAGCGAAAGACCGCTCTGCGCTGGCCCTTCAGGAAATTCATTCCGGTGACCGCGTATACATCATCGAGCTCGGCAAAGAATGGATGAACGTTGTCAAAAACGGCATCTCCGGTTATGTTCTCTCCAGCGGAATCGAGGGGATTGAAGCTGCCAGAGAGGGAATTGTCATTCCCGAAGAGTTCATCCCCGAGCCGCCTTTTGAACCCCGGTATACAGCCACTGCCGATGTCAATCTGGCCATTCGAAAGGATCCTGATTCGAAATCCTCCCAGGTGGGAATGGTTTATGACGGTGAGGATGTTGAAATCATGGATATTCTGGGAGACTGGGCGCATATTCGAAAGAGCGGCGTGACCGGCTATGTGCTCTCATCCCATCTGCGGTATTACCGGCGGCTGGATCCTTTCGGTCCCTATATTCCCGGCGTTGTCTTCTACCCGAACGCCGCACATGTCATGCAGGATGTCGATGTGTTCGACAATACGACCGGTGCATTTATCCGCACGCTTCATGCCGGAGATGTCATTGCCACCAGCGCACTGGATGATCATTTCAGGGTCACGCTTCCTTATCAGCGGACCATTGGCGTGATTATGACCACCGCCGCTCTCAATTTTGAACCCGTCCGCTTCTGGAAAGACGCCAGGCCCGGCGATCTGATCTCGGTATTCTCGACCTTTTACGCAGAAGCCCCCACGACGGCCAATGAAGAAGGACGGCTGTACAACATCTCGGAAGGGGTAAAGCGGCTGAACGGCCTCCGAATCAGCAGCGGCGCCGAATTCCGCTTCAACGATCACTGCGCCCCCTATACAAAATCCAACGGTTATGTAAAAGGCCCCATCGTCAACTATGTCTCCGATAAAAAGACCGGGTATGGCGGGGGAATCTGCCAGGTTTCCACAACCCTGTATGATGCGGTCCTCCAGATCCCGGTTGAGATCGTCCTTCAGTCCGTTCATTCCGCATACGGAATCTTTTATGCGCCTCTTGACATGGATGCGGCGGTCGGCTCCGGCAATCTTGATCTTCGTCTGCGCAATGTCCTTCCTTATGACATTGAGATGCGGCTTGAAACTCAGGATGGTGTAATGTGTGTAAGAATATACAGATGTGCAGATTAATCCTCTTTGTTCATCTCCTTCTTTTCCTGTTTGCAGGATTTTCACTTGCTGAGAGTCCGGTCTCCGAGGAACCGATGTTCTGGGGAGTGATCGGAAAACGGCTGGATGTTCATAAATACGGAAGCGAGGACAGTCCGGTTCTCGGCAGGGTCGAAAAAGGGACCTCTGTGGATGTCTATAAAAAGGGGAGGACCTGGACGAAGATTTCCTACGAAGAGAGCACGGGATATGTGCTGACCAAATTCGTGGAAATGGTTCAGCGAAAGAATCCCTTTGATGGTCCCATGCCGGGCACAAGCAAACACATTGCGGTGGCCCATGTGGATGCGGACACCTGTTTTCTGCCGGAGGGATATCGCTATCCGATCCGTGTTTCAAAAGGGAGCTGGCTTTCCATCCATACCGCAGGCGATGGAAAAGTCACCTTTCCTTACCGGCGGGAACCGGAGGATGTGGTCATGTCCTCCGCAAACCTCACGCTGACCCCTTTTGTCGACTGGCAGCAGGCAAAGCCCGGCGATCTGCTGTACGCATTCACCACCTTCTATTCCACCAGTACCACAAAAGAGGGAAATACCGGACGGCTTTACAATATCGATCTCGCCTCCAAACGGCTTTCAGGGGTACTGGTCGCACCGGACGAAGTGTTTTCCTTCAACAGCGTCTGCGGACCCTATACGGCTGAAAACGGCTATAAGGAGGCGCCGATTCTCTCAGGGGAATCCAAAATGGGCTTTGGCGGAGGCGTCTGTCAGGTCTGCAGCACCATTTACAATATTGTTCTTCGGATTCCCACCGTGATTCTTGACATGAACTGGCACGCACAGGCCGGCACCGCCTACCTTCCGGCAGGCTTTGATGCAACCGTGTCAAATACCAAAGATATGCAGTTCCGCAACGTATTGCCTTATACCATCCGGATCGAATTTCAAAGTCTGGATGGCGTGATGACCGCCTTTTTTTACCGGGCAGATTCTTGACAACGGTCTGCTGAATTGCCGCGAAAGGTTGGAGATTTCCGTATTATGAAAATCCTGATCACAAACGATGACGGTATTTTTGCTCCGGGACTCTGTGCCCTGACACAGACTTTCCGCAAAGCGGGCCATGAGATTTATCTTTGTGCCCCCAGTCACCAGCGATCCGCTGCCTCTCACAGTGTTACGCTTACCCGGGCGCTCACCGCCGAGAAGCTTCAGATTCCCGGCACCAAAGCCGCCTGGTCTGTAGACGGAACCCCTGCTGACTGTGTCCGTCTTGCGCTCAATCATCTTTGTCCGGATATAGATGTCGTCTTATCCGGAATCAATCACGGGGCGAATGCCGGCATTGATGTCCTCTATTCCGGCACCGTGGCCGCTGCCATGGAAGGTGCACTGACCGGAAAACGTGCCATTGCGGTTTCATTGGATGTATCAAGGGAGGATACGTATCATCTGGCCGCAGAGCTGGCTCTTTCGGTGATGGAGAAAACCATGCATGTACAACTGCCGGATTATTCCGTCCTGAATATCAATTATCCTGCCGCAGACAGAGCGCTTGGGCTCAAGGCGGTTCCGCTCAGGCTGACACGTTATCAGAATCATTTTATTGAAACAGTGCTGACCTCCGCCGTCTCTGAATATCGGCTGGACACAGCGCTTGAGGAACTCGCTGAACATGACGAGAGTGATTATTCCTGGCTCAGGCGCGGCTATGCGACGCTCACCGTACTCTCGCATAATACCACCGACAGAGAATCAACCCTTCGTCTTGGATCCCTTCTGTCGCTGACCTGAGGTGACCCTGACCGGTCCGCTCGGGGCATCGCTGCCTGATCTTGAAAATTGCCAGTCATTCTGATATGATGTTTTTACTTTAAAACTAGTCTGGAAGGAATACCATGCAGGAAAATTTGCAGGAACTGATGCGGCACCTGAATCAGTCCGGGAAACGGTTGAGCAAGAGTCACAAGAAAATTGCCGAGTATATTCTGGAAAATTACAGCAAAGCCGTTTATATGACAGCCAGTACGCTGGGCGAAAAGGTCGGCGTCAGTGAATCGACGGTTGTCCGTTTTGCCGTGGCAATGGGATATGAGGGCTATCCCGAAATGCAGAAAGCCCTTCAGGAGCTTGTCCGTCACTGGCTGACCGCGGTGCAGCGCTTTGAAATGGCGGTCGATATCGCCCCGGGCGAAGTTCTAGGAACCGTCCTCAATGAGGATATGCAGAACATCAAGACCACCATTGAGGAAATCGATAAGTCTGCCTTTGATGATGCCGTACAGAAGATCTCCGATGCGCGGAATCTTTATGTGATGGGTCTTCGTTCCGCCGCGCCTATCGCTCAGTTTCTGTGTTATTATCTGAATTTCATCTTCGACAATGTGCGGATTGTTTCAGAAGCCAGCGGGGATGTTTTTGAGCAGATTTCAAGGATCAACGAAGAGGACCTGCTGTTTGCCATCTCTTTCCCGCGCTATTCGACCAGAACGCTGGAAGCGATGAATTTTGCCAGAAACCGCGGCGCAACCGTCGTCGGGCTGACCGACGGGCCCATGTCTCCGATCTCCCAGGCGAGCACCATCTGCCTTACCGCCAGAACCAATATGGCCTCTTTTGTCGACTCAATGGCTGCACCGCTCTCGGTCATCAATGCGCTGATTGTTGCTCTCGGGCTGCGGCATCAGGAAGAGCTGGGCGAGCATTTCCAGCTTATGGAAGGAATTTGGGATGAATACAGGGTATATGTCGGAAGAGACAAGGAATGATGTGGTTGTCATCGGCGGCGGTGCCGCCGGGATGATGGCTGCACTGTTTTGTGCCAGGGAAGGGGCAAAAACGCTTCTGCTCGAACGAAATGAAAAGCTCGGAAAGAAGATTTATATCACAGGGAAAGGCCGGTGTAATCTGACCAATACGGCGGAGCCCGAACAGTTTCTCCGTGAGATTCCGCATAACGGCCGTTTTATGCTTTCCCCGCTGTCGCACCTGAACAATGAGGGAACCATCCGGCTGTTCAATACCCTCGGACTGGCCACAAAAGTCGAGCGCGGCGGCCGGGTCTTTCCCGTCAGCGATAAAGCCAGCGATGTGACCAAAACGCTTCATCGTGCGCTGGATGCCGCAGGGGTAAAGATCCTCCTGAACAGTCATGCAGAGAAGATTTCCCGCTCGGAGGACCTGTTCACCATTGACACGGCCGACGGAAAACGCATCTTTTCCAGTGCGCTGATTCTGGCGACCGGCGGCGCTTCCTATCCTGCAACCGGTTCTACCGGGGACGGATACCGGTTTGCCGAAGCCATGGGGCATCGGGTCTATGCGCCCGTTCCGTCGCTTGTCGGCATGAATATGAATTCCGACTGGCACGAACGCCTGCAGGGACTCACGCTCAAGAACGTCACCATTACCGCAAAAACCGGCAAAAAGATGATCTATCATGAGCTCGGTGAGGTCCTGTTCACACACTTTGGCATCAGCGGTCCGCTGATCCTCACCCTCAGCGCGCATATGCCCGATCATGCTGAGGATACCTCTGTGACCCTCAACATGAAGCCCGGAATGACGCCGGAGGAGCTGGATAAACGGCTGATCAGGGAACTGACCGAGAATTCAAGAAAACAGCTCAATACCATTCTCAACAGTTTTTTCCCGCAGCGTCTTGCCGGACTGTTTCCCGCCATCTGTGGCCTGAACCCCGAAATGTTTGGCGGCGACTGCACCCGGGCCGACCGAAAGGCTCTTTTAAACGGAATGACTGCGCTGCCGCTGCCCATTACCGGACCGCGCAGTCTCGATGAGGCCATCATCACACGGGGCGGCGTCGATGTAAAAAGCATTACCCCCGGAACCATGATGAGCAAGCAGGTTCCCGGACTGTTCTTCGCCGGGGAGCTCATTGACGTCGATGCGCATACCGGAGGATTTAATCTGCAGATCGCCTGGTCAACCGGTGCTTTGGCCGGACAATCCGCCGCAGCCTATGTAAAAAACAGGAGGTGACCGAATGGACCTTCGCTTTGAAAAAAACAGACGCAAATACGAATCAACTGCCCGCCTTCTTCTGCTGATGGCCATGGATGAAATTGCCCCGGATGCCGCCATTCGTTTTGGACACAGTCTCGGCGTCGGCATCTACGTCACCGTTGACGGGCTTGTCCTTTCCGCCACAAAACTGAGACGCATTGAGGAAAAAATGCGCGAAATCTCCGCGCTGAATCTTCCCATCCGTCAGGAAACCTGGCCGCTTGAGCGGGCACTGGCCTTTTTTGAGGAAAAGGGACAGATGGATACCGTTGACCTTCTCCGCTTCCGGAAAGCGGACACGGTCACCGTGACCATCTGTGGGAATTATATCGATTTTTTAACCGGACAGACGGCCGAAAATACCGGTGATATAGATGGTTTTTCCCTTCGTCTGTTCTATCCCGGAATGGTTCTGATTCTGAAATCCATGAGCCAGGTCATTTCGCAGGGGGCATTCAAGGATCGTCCGAAACTGATGCGCGCCTATTCGGAATTTGAAGACTGGGCCCGCATTCAGGACTGCCGAAACGCCTCTGACCTGAATGACATTATCCTTTCCGGGGCTTATCCGGATTTCATCCGGGTCAGTGAGGCCATCCAGAGCCGTGCCATCACTTACATTGCAGAGGAAATTGCTGATCTTGGCTGCAAGGTCGTTTTTATTGCCGGCCCTTCCTCAAGCGGAAAGACCACCTTTGCCAACCGTCTTGCCATCGAGCTGAAAGTCAGCGGACGGCATCCGATTCCCATCTCCCTTGACAATTATTATAAGAACCGCACGGATATTCCCATCGGCGCAAACGGAAAGCCGGATCTTGAGTGTCTTGAATCCATTGATACAGAACTATTCAACGAACAGCTTCTTGAACTGCTCCAGGGGGAACGCGTGGAAATCCCGCTGTATTCCTTCTATACCAAGAACCGGGAACCGGAGGGAATCATGGTTTCCATGGGGGAAAAGGATGTCCTGATCGTTGAGGGAATTCATGGCCTGAACCCCAAAATCGGTGCAGATGTCCCCAGTGAGAGCAAATACCGGATCTACGTCAGCGCCCTGACTCCGCTCAATCTGGATAATCACAACCGGCTCCGTGCCACGGATATCCGGCTTCTGCGCCGCCTTGTCAGAGATGCCCGCACCCGCAATACCAGAATCAACGAAACCCTTGACATGTGGGACGATGTAAAAATCGGCGAGATCACGTACATTTCACCGTTCATGGAAGAGGCGAATGTTGTTTTTAACACGACCCTCAGTTACGAGATTCCCGTTCTGAAACACCACGTGTATCCGATGCTGGATGAAGTGCCCCCGGAAAGCCCGCACTATTCCAGCATTCAGCGGATCCATCAGTTCCTTGACTACTTTGTGGAAAACACGGATGAAACGGAAATCCCGCCCATCTCCATTCTGCGGGAATTCATCGGCGGATGCACCTTCTACAACAAATGATTGCCGCAAATGAAAACAGCAGCTCACGCTGCTGTTTTTTCATTCTGTCTCCCGTTTTTCCCGTTTCCGGAGGTCACGCATCACTTTTCGCATGATAAACAGGGCAAACACAAACGCCAGGACATCACTGACGGGCTGTGAAATCTGGAGACCGAAAAGGCCGAAAAGACGGGGGAGGATCAGGACAGTCGGAATCAGAAAGATGCCCTGTCTGGCAGAGGAAACAAGGGTTGAGGTAAAGCCATAGCCGATGGACTGCGTACACATGTTGCTCATCACATACGTCCCCCAGAGCGGCAGGGTAAGAAGCTGCAGGCGGAGGGTAAGCGTTCCGATCTCAATCACTTTGGGGTCATCCGCGCGGAAGAACCGGATAATGGAGCTGCTGAAAATCATGGCGATGCCGGCCAGCACCAGCAGGATGACCGTGGCGACTTTCACGCAGAAGAAATAGGCCTCCCTGACGCGGTCATAACGTCCTGCGCCAAAGCAGAAGCCGCACACCGGCTGGAAACCCTGTCCGAATCCGATCACGGCGCTGTTGATGAACATCACGAAACGGTTCACAATGGAAATGGATGCGATCGCTGCACTGACAACCGCCGGATCCGCGGAGATCGTTGCCGCCATCCGGTTAATCAGAATGGTGGCCACACTGGCAATTCCCTGACGTCCCAGGGAGGGAACACCATTGTACAGAATACTTCCAATGACCCGCGGCGTCGGTTTGAAGGAGGAAAGGGAAATGGAGATCGTGTTTTCTCTGGTATTGCACATGAAAAGCAGGATCAGGAAAGACACCAGCTGCGAAACGGCCGTGGCGATGGCCGCTCCGGCTGTTCCCAGACCAAATCCGAAAATAAACAGGGGATCCAGAAACATATTCAGAATTCCGCCAGTCGATATGCCAACCATCGAATACATGGCCATGCCCTGAAACCGAAGGAGGTTGTTCATGGCAAAGGAGCACATCATAAAAGGCGCGGCATAGAAAATATAGGTGGCATACGCAATGGCATCCGGTTCAATTTCCGGCGTCGCGCCAAGAAAGCGCACCAGTCCGTGGATGTTCAGGTGTCCCGCGATCAGGATTCCCGTGCCCAGGATCAGCGTAATGAAAAACCCGCAGGCGACGTAGGTTTTGGTTGCCTCCGTATCTCCCCGTCCCAATGCGCGGGAAAGGTTCGTCCCGCTTCCCATTCCGATCATAAAGGCCACCGCCTGGAAGATGGACATGGCCGAAAAGACCACGCCTACCGCCGCTGAGGCCTCTGTGCTGATCTGGCTGACGAAATACGTATCCGCCATACTGTACACGGCGGTGATCAGCATGGAAATGATGGTCGGAATGGCAAGGCGGGGGATAATCTGAGTCAGAGGTGCTTCAAGCATCATCTGCGCCCGATTGGCAGATGTGATTTTCTGAAGCTTCGGCATTCAATCACTTCTTTCTGCTCTTCAATGAAATTCTTCTGGAGCATACCACATTTCCCATTAAAATACAATCAAGTCCTGCCGCCTTCCATAAGCGGAGGGAGCATAAAAAAAGACCGTCCTTTCGGACGGCCTTCCAGGGTTATTTGGTTTCGGTATTCATCTCAGTCGGCTGGGGAACGACCAGGTCGAGTTTAACTTCCTTGCCGTTCCGGTCAACAACCACCTCAACGACGTCGCCGGAGGTCTGCTTTGCCTTGATCTTATTCAGATCATCTGCACAGGTCACTTTCTCACCGGCAAATTCCGTGATAATATCACCACGCTGGAGGCCTGCACGCTCAGCGGCACTCATCGTGGAAACTTCCGTGATGTAGACGCCCATCGGCATATTGTACTGCTCGGAAATCTCTTTGGTTACATCGGTGATGGTGATGCCCAGCATGATCTTGCTTCCGTTGGTCTGATCCTCGAAGGAATCACGATGATTGATGATGTTTTCGACATACTCACGGACTTCATTGCTGGGGATGGCATAGCCGATGCCCTCAAGCTGGACGGATACGCTCTTGGCATAAACCACACCAACCAGGTGACCATACTGATCGAACAGACCGCCGCCGGAATTGCCCGGGTTAATGGCTGCATCGGTCATGATGGCATTGATGGTGGTGTTTTCAATGGTCATCTCATGCTGGGTAGCGGAGATAATGCCCGCCGTTACAGAACCATGAACGGTGCCCATCGGGTTTCCGATAACGATGGCAGGTTCACCGGCAACCAGATCATCGCTGTCTCCGAAGACCGCCGGAACAAGGCCCTTGGCATCAATTTTCAGAACGGCGATATCGTGGCTTTCCGAAGAGCCGACCAGTGTGGCCTCATAGCTTTCCTCTTCCTTGGAATCCGCAGACTGCACATACACCGTAATGCTGTCCGCACCGGAGATAACATGGTTGTTCGTCAGAATGTAGCCATCCTCAGAAATGATGATACCGGAACCGGCTGCCTTCTTTGTGTAGGAAGAATCACGTCCTCTGCCATAGGGGCTGCCGTAACCATACGGGCTGCCATAGCCGAATCCGAATCCAAACAGACCGTCAAAGGGGCTTCCATAGTAGCTGTCGTTATAAACAACCTTTGTTTCCGTTTCAATGGCCACAATTGAGCTGCCGCAGTTTTTCGCAATATCCGGAATGGAAAGTGCCGCTGCTGCATCCTCAGCCGTCTGAACCTTAAACTCCTCGTTGTTTTCTGCCTGTCCGATAACTGCAAGCCCTGCCGTCACGCACAGTGCCATCACCATAATTAACGCAATAACAGAACGAAATGACTTTGTCATAATATGATCTCCTTTTTCTGAATTTATCTTCTCTTCTGAAGACGCTGTCATTATACTTCTCAATTGTGACGGAAATATGGCAAAAATGAAACATCATTTTGAATTTATCCGCTGCCCGTCAACATTTGCTCCTCGCTTCCTTTGTCCAGAATTGGGCCTCTGTACGCCAGTGACCCTCTCCGGCTTTATCCCTTTCCCATTCAGGTGAACTATGATAAAATACCCTCAGGCAAATTCGGAAAACCTCCTCCGGAGCAGTGACCCGGCCCTTTGGCTCCGCTGCGCATCCGGTATTCCCGTTTGACATTTCAGCGCTGCGCGCTGAGATCTTCCTGTCCGGTACGGGGAGTCCCCAATACCGGGGAATGACGCGCGGCGAAAAACCACGTCCGAAAAGGAGCTGCTTGCTTTGATCAAGAAGAATCAGCATCTTCTGAACTTTCTGAATGCATTTACCGACTTTATTCTCATCATCGCTTCCTACTATGCCAGTCTCAGCATCCGTTTTGACGTGTTGAACGGATCGCAGTCAAATCCGCTTCTGGACTCAAGGTTTGCCTTTGTGGCGGTTTTATACAGCATCGTGATGGTCATGGTGTACGCCATCGCACACCTGTACAAGCCGAAGCGGTTAAAGCAGGTTGGCTTTGATAATGTTCGTGTCTTTCTGATTAACGGCATTGGTTCTTTCGCGCTGCTGGCCATCTTTTTTATTTTCCGTGAGATGAATGTCTCCCGCCTGACCATTTTCATTTTCTGGATTCTTTCCAGTCTCTTTGTCTGCATTAAGCGGACCGCCGTTTTCACCGTCCTGCGTTATTTCCGGAAAAAAGGGTATAATGTCAAGCACGTGATTGTCATCGGAAACGGCCGGCTGGCAAAACAGTATATCCGGGAAATCAGGGCAAATACCCAGCTGGGGATCCGGGTTGACGGTTATGTCAGTGCCGTCCCAAAAGCGGACATGGGCACTCCGCTGGGGCGTTATGAAGATCTGGAAAAAATTCTCAACGCGCATACCTATGACGGACTGGTCATCGCCCTGGAGCCCCATGAAATCCATTTCATGCAGTCTGTCCTGAATGTGGCGGATAAAGAGGGCATTCATGTTGAAATGATTCCGTTCTATAATGACTATTATCCGACTCATCCGACGGTTGAGACGGTGGGCAGCGTCAAGCTGTTCAATCTGCGGGCCACACCGCTTGACAATATCGGAAATTCCGTGATCAAGCGCGGCTTTGACATTGTGCTTTCCATCCTCCTGATTCTTGTGACCGCTCCGCTCATGCTGATCATTGCCATCGGGGTGAAACTGTCCAGCCCCGGCCCGGTCATTTTCCGTCAGGAGCGCATCGGGAAAGACAAAAAGCCGTTTGACATGCTGAAATTTCGTTCCATGCGGGTAACCGGAACGGAGTCAACCGGCTGGACAACGGATCAGGATTCCCGACGGACCAAGTTCGGCAGCTTTATCCGAAAAACCAGTCTGGATGAGTTTCCCCAGTTCTTCAATGTCCTTATCGGCCAGATGAGTCTGGTGGGGCCCCGGCCGGAAATGCCTTATCACGTCAACCATTATAAGGAAGAAATTCCCCGGTATCTGATTCGCCAGCAGGTCCGGCCCGGGATCACCGGCTGGGCACAGATCAACGGTCTTCGCGGGGATACCTCCATTCGCAAGCGCGTTGAATACGATCTGTGGTACATTGACAACTGGAGCTTTTCCCTGGATCTGCACATCCTCTTCAAAACCGTCTTTGGAGGAATGGTCAATTCCGAGCAGCTTCTGTAAAAAACAGGGGAGAACAGACAAAGTCCACCGTTTCCGGTGGACTTAGTTGTTTGAATTATTCCAGCGCCCGGCAGGCGGCAAGAGCCGCCACTGCGCCATCTGCTGCCGCGGTGGTAATCTGCCGGACCTTTTTGGCTCGGCAGTCACCGGCGACATAGATCCGGGAGGAGTTTGTCAGGCAGGACTCATCTGACTGATAATAGCCTGCCTGATCCAGCGGGGCAACATTTGAAAACCGTTCATTTTCAGGAATCAGGCCGATTGCCTCAAACAGTCCGTCACAGGGAATGCACTCACTGTCCGTTCCCTCCGTCCTGATCCTTACGCCGCTCAGGCTGCCGTCTTCGGTCTCAAACCCGGTAATCCGCACGCCCGTTCGAATGGTGACATTTTCACGCTTTCCAAGAATGTTCTGCAGACTCATTTCACCCGTCAGGACCGGAAGATCCTGCAGAATGATGACCTCACGGCAGAGTTCCGACAGCAGAATGGCCTCCTGCAGGGCCGAATTTCCGCCGCCCGCAACGCACACCTTTTTCCCTCTGTAGAAATCACCGTCACAGACCGCACAGAAGGAAATCCCTTCGCCGATCAGTTCCTGCTCACCGGGGAGCCCCAGCATCCGGTGTTTTACACCGTTTGCCAGGATGACGGCCCGTGCTTCAAAAACATTCCCGGTTTCGGTTTTCACGGCTTTCCGGTCGCCCATGTCCTCGATGGAAATGACGTTTTCCAGCTCAATCTCGGCCCCCTGAGCGAGGATCTGATCCAGAAGCCGCTCGGCCAGTTCGTTGCCGCTCACGCTTTCAAAGCCGGGATAGTTTTCCACCCGGGGGGAATGGGTAATCTGCCCGCCGAATCCGTTCCGCTCAATGACCAGGACGGTTTTTCCGTTCCGTCTGGCATAGAGCGCCGCCGTCATTCCGGCAGGGCCGCCGCCCACCACTATGATATCATGCATCTTTTCTGACCTCCGGATTTTGCGCAGACATAAGCCAGCCCTTGATGTCCGATACGCCCCGGAATTTAAGGAATCCATCCTCTGTCGGAACAATCAGCGTCGGCGCCTGACGAACGCCATAACGGCCGACCAGTTCCTTTTCCTCATTTGCATTCAGTGCCTGATAGGGAATCCCCGCGCGGTCAAGGAGTGCCATCGCTGCCTTGCAGTTCGGACAGGTGGGGGTTTTAAACAGCAGAATGTCACCGGTTTTCGGTGCACTCTTCTCAGCGGGTGCCGCTGCTGCGTTCTCCGCATCGGCATGGATGGCCTTGACATCCGTTTCCCTGTCCGGCGCAATCAGCGGCTCCATGGGCGCACAGCAGGAGGTTTCATACGCCGCCTCCAGTGCCGCGTCAAAGACCGGCCGGGGGCCTTTGTGGGTCAGGGAGGAATGTTCCACATTGTACACCTTGCGGTCCTTGAATTCCTGCGCCTTCCCGTCATTCCAGTTCTGGACCGGACGGTAATACCCGGTAATCCGGCTGTACACCTCTGTCTTTGCGCCGCAGATCGGGCAGGTGTACTGTTCACCCGTCAGATAGCCGTGATCCTTGCAGACAGAATAGGTGGGGGAAATCGTATAATAGGGAAGCTTGTAATTTTCCGCAATTTTCCTGACAAGATTGGCCGCCGCTTTCCAGTCGGGGAGCTTTTCGCCCAGGAACGCGTGGAACACGGTGCCGGAGGTATAGAGCGTCTGCAGCTCATCCTGGATATCCAGCGCAGAGAACACATCCTCGGTAAAACCGACCGGGAGGTGAGAGGAATTCGTATAGTACGGCGTTCCGTTCATGTTGGCCGTGACGATATCCGGATAAAGCTCCTTGTCATGCTTGGCAAAACGATAGGTGGTGGACTCCGCCGGCGTCGCCTCAAGGTTATACAGATCCCCGTAGTTTTCCTGATAATCGCTGAGACGTTCCCGCATATGGTTCAGCACCTCACGGGTGAATGCCTGGGTTTCGGGATGGGTCAGATCCTTGTGCAGCCATTTGGCGTTCAGACCGACCTCATTCATTCCGATCAGGCCAATGGTGGAGAAATGGTTGTTGAAATGGCCCAGATACCGCTTGGTATAGGGGTACAGTCCCATATCCAGCAGTTTGGTAATCACGGTGCGCTTGGTTTTGAGGCTTCTGGCGGCAATATCCATCAGGTTGTCAAGCCGCTTGTAGAAATCCTTTTCATCCTCAGCCAGATAGGCAATTCTCGGCATATTGATGGTGACAACGCCCACGGATCCCGTGGATTCACCCGAACCGAAGAAACCGCCGCTCTTTTTTCTCAGCTCTCTTAAGTCAAGACGAAGCCGGCAGCACATGGAGCGCACATCACTGGGTTCCATATCCGAATTGATGTAATTGGAGAAGTACGGCGTTCCATACTTGGCGGTCATCTCGAAAAGGAGTTTATTGTTTTCTGTCTCTGACCAGTCAAAATTCTTCGTAATGGAATAGGTGGGAATCGGATACTGGAATCCCCGTCCGTTGGCGTCTCCCTCGATCATGACCTCAATGAACGCCTTGTTGACCATATCCATTTCCTTCTGACAGTCCCCGTACGTGAAATCCATGTCACGGCCGCCCACAATGGCCGGCAGGTTTCTGAGATCCTCGGGGACAACCCAGTCAAGGGTGATGTTTGAAAACGGTGCCTGCGTTCCCCAGCGGCTGGGGGTATTGACGCCATAGATGAAGGACTGAATGCACTGCTTGACATCCTTCTGTGTCAGATGATCCACCCGGACAAACGGAGCCAGATAGGTATCAAAGGAGGAAAATGCCTGCGCTCCTGCCCATTCATTCTGCATGATGCCCAGGAAATTGACCATCTGGTTGCACAGCGTGGAAAGATGGCTCGCAGGGGAGGAGGTAATTTTGCCGGTGACGCCGCCCAGTCCTTCCTGAATGAGCTGTTTCAGGGACCAGCCGGCGCAGTAGCCGGTCAGCATGGAAAGATCATGCAGATGAATGGCAGCGCTCCGGTGTGCCTCCGCCACCTCTTCATCATAGACCTCACTCAGCCAGTAATTGGCCGTAATGGCCCCGGAATTGGAGAGGATCAATCCGCCGACCGAATACGTGACGGTGGAGTTTTCCTTCACGCGCCAGCTGTTGATCTTCAGATAATCATTGACCAGCTCCTTGTAATTCACCAGGGCAGAATTGATATTGCGAACTTTTTCGCGCTGCTTGCGGTAAAGAATATAGGCCTTGGCCACATCCGCATAGCCCGATTCAGACAGGACTTTTTCGACGCTGTCCTGAATATCCTCAACGGAAATCCGGTCATCCTTTATATTGTGTTCAAAATCGCTTGTTACATGAAGTGCAATCAGTTCGATAACGCTGGGATGATACTGACGGCCACCGGCCTCAAACGCCTTGGTGATTGCTGCAGTAATCTTGTCCATTGAAAAATCGACAAGCATCCCGTCACGTTTCACTACCTGATACATATCCTGAGTTCCCCCTTATATCCCACTCATTGTTTTCGCCTGATATGTCTCTCAGGCGAAACGCCTATAAAGGTATCACATGCGTTTCTCTCTGTCAATATATAGATACAAATTTAACAATTTTGCCAATTAACAACTATATATTGTGTTTTGCATTTTTCGGAGCACTACCTGTTCAGGAAGGGATGCGGCAAAAAGCGGGGCATCAGACGCCCCGCAGTGAAACCTCCCTGACATATCCGGCCGCTATTCCGGCATACTCCTGCATTTTTTCCGGGGAAGGCGCATGAAATCCGGCAAACGGGACGGAATCCCGGTCGGAAAACGCCTGCAGGTAATACCGCCGGGCGCCTTCAATCCACGCGCCGATCCTCTCAAAATCCGCCGCCTGATGCAGTTCATCCACAACCGTTGTCCGGAACTCATACTCAGCCGGACTGTTTCTGAGCAGCTCCACACTCTTTCTCACGCCGGAAAGGTCCGCGGACCGCGTCCCGATGGTCATGGCATACTTTTCCGGGCTGTTCTTGATGTCCATCGCCACATAGTCTGCCAGTCCCCGTGAGAGAATCGCCTCAAGCATCTCCGGCCGGCTTCCGTTGGTATCCAGCTTCACCATGAAGCCCATCTCCCGGATTTTCTGCATGAATTCCGGGAGATCAGGGGAGAGACACGGCTCACCGCCGGTGATCGCCACGCCGTCCAGCCGTCCTTTGCGGGTCCTGAGGAAATCGAAGAATTCACCCTCCTCAACCACAGGGGGCTGTTTTCCCGTCACCAGATCATAGTTATGGCAATAGGGACACCGGAAATTGCAGCCGCCCAGAAAAACCGTACAGGCCACCCGCTCCGGAAAGTCAAGCAGGGTCATTTTCTGTAATCCGCAGATCTTCATTTCATCCGTCCTCTCAGCTTATTCACCGGACAATACATGCATGTTCCGGATTCCGGCATCCACGATCCCATCATTGACCGACAGGGCATGCCGCTGCAGATCCTCCCCGGATTCACGTGTCAGTCCCTGGGCGATCAGTTCATGGCTGATGTCGGCAGAGATTCCCTGAATCACATCCATTTTCTCCCGGCTGATATCCGGCTCATTATCCGTGGTAATCAGATACTCGAGCACCTCTGCCAGAAGAGAAAGCTTCGGCAGGCCGCGCATCGCCCTGAACATCCATTTGTAAAAAGGCATATAGGCATGGTTCAGCAGGAACACCACCTGAATGCAGTGGCGGACATATTCAGCCAGCGCCATCTGGGCCGCTGCATTTTCGCCGTGCCCGAGGCACCGGGAATAGTTATACTGCCCGGACTGATTCATGAGCAGGAGGTTCGCACAGAGTTTCTTTCGGCGTATATCCTCCGGCCGGTTTCTGAGCCGCTCACGAATCCCGGTAAGCTGGCCAGGCCCGTCATAAAATACCGCGCCGTTGGTGGCCTCAGCCAGTGCCGCATCCGGGATCGACAGCCACTGGTCCGCGGACAGAACCCCATCCGGCGTTCCGGCTTTCTCCATGAAAAACTCTGAAATCCGGAAAACACCGCGCCGCTGGCCCACCGGCCGGACCGGCGTGCGCTCGATTCCCATAAACGACTTTGGCAAAGCGGCATAGGCCCGTTCCAGCGCAAACGCTTCCTTTCGGCTGATCACTGCCTCATCCGGCAGAAACAGACAGAACCCCGGTTCATAGTCATGATCCCGGGAGAGCGCATCATCATACCCGTAACATTCCGATCCGCTTCCGGTTAAGCCGGCCGCAAGAGAGGGCAGAAGGTGCGGGAACTGCTCCTCAAGCATGGGCAGGCCGTACGCCTCAAAATACGTTTTCGCCATTTCCAGTCCGTTCATAGATCTCCTTTGCCTGCTGGCGCAGCTGTTCCGCCGTAAAAAAGTACCCGTAATAGTCAAACGTCGGTGCAGACTGGCCGCACACGTACGCATAATAACCGTTTCTCGGAATATCCGGGTCCATAAAGATTTGCTCTGCGCGGTCAAGAAGCGGGAAAACTTTCTCTTCCGCCTGCGGCATTCCAAGTGCCCGGCTATAGACATCTGCCAGATTCAGAAAAGAAACCGCCTGTTCAATTTTCCCGTCCGGAACCCCATCAAGGAGCGAAATGGATTGAAGAAACGCCGATGCCGCTTCCTCGTATCCGGCAAGTCCCAGATACGTCAGACCCATATTGTTATACAGTCCGGCCAGCAGTTTCGCATCTGTATCCCTGCAGGAAAGGAGGATCTCCCTGGCCTTTTCAAACAGGGGAAGGGCCTTTTCATTTTCCTCAAAGGCATTGTATGCCGTGCCGGCATTAATGTACGTGATGGCCCCGCTGACAGAGGCTGCGTAACCCTCCGACCCGGTCAGTGCCAGTGCCTCCTCGATTCGTTCTGCGCCTTTGTCTTTTTCGCCGGTTTTCCGGTAATGACCAATCAGTTCACTGAGAATCATCAGCTTTCCCCGGACATCATGCACGTTCTCTGCCTCATCCAGCCAGTAAAGGAGCAGACGTTCAACGCCCGGATAATCCCTCCGGCTCATGTACTCGTCGACTTTGGCCCGGATTCTGTTCTGGGGAACAGAGGAACGCTCAACAGATAACCTTTCCATCCGGTTTGCTCCTCCCATCCTTCTCATTTTCCTGAAACGCTTCAGGATTTGCCGCCCTCTGAGCGGCAGAGTCCTTTTTCCGGCGGTTTGCTCCTCAGTTTAACACGGTGGTTCTGACCGGTCAATACAGTTCCGCTGCCGCGGCCCGGTGCACCCTTCGGACTTTTTTCAGCAACTTTACCATATTTTGGCCCATATTTCGGCATTTTTCATTTCTGCCGGAGCATGGATTTTTCCCGGAATCTATGATAAAATACACGGCGCAAACCTGCAGTCGTTTTTACTCTGAACAGAGAGGCAAATCACGTTCTCCGGGAAACCGCCAGGTCCTCCGCAGACAGCGAGATTATCGCACGGAACAGCCGCGCTTAAGACAGTGACTCTTTCCCTTTCAGCCGCGCCTGACATTTCGGCTGCCTGACGGGTCAGCCGCCTTCACGGGTCAGGACAGGGAAGAAGGTGATTCAAAAAATTGGTCAAAAAAATGCTTCTGTATCAACGCATTCTGCCAAGAAGCTTATCTATACCAAAACACAGGAGAATACATGAAAGTCTGTTTACTCAATGATTCATTTCCCCCGGTCATCGACGGGGTGGTGAACGTTTTGCAAAACTATGCTGAGTATCTTTCCAAAGACTATGACGCCGATGTGATTGTGGGAACCCCAAAATATCCCGGTGCAGACTATACCATCTACCCTTATCCGGTTGTTGCCTATCAGAGCTTTGATACCACCAGCATTACCAACGGCTATCGGACAGGAAATCCCTTTTCAGAGAAAGCCGCTTCCGAACTGGCCGCCTTTCAGCCTGATATCCTTCATTCCCATTGTCCGGCATCCGCCACCATCATGGCCCGAATTCTCCGGGAAAAGACCGGAGCACCGCTGATTTTTACCTATCATACCAAGTATGATATCGATATTGAACGGGCTGTCAAAATCAAATCCCTGGCAAAAGAGGGAATCAAGGCGATGGTTGGAAATATCGAAGCATGTGATGATGTCTGGGTCGTCAGCAAAGGGGCAGGCGAAAGCCTTCGAGCCCTTGGGTATCAGGGCGATTATCGGGTCATGGGAAACGGCGTGGACTTTGAGCGGGGCAGAGTCGACCCCATTCAGGTGGCCGCCGTTACAGCCGGATATGATCTGCCCGAAGAGGTGCCTGTTTTTCTCTATGTCGGACGCCTGATCAATTACAAGGGGCTCCCGATTATTCTGGATGCCATGAAGCGTCTTTCGGAACATGGAATGGATTTTCGCATGGTTTTCATCGGAAAAGGTCCTGATGAGGAACCGCTCCGGCAGATGGCCGTTGAACTCGGTCTGATGAACGAAGCGGGAACCCAGGGCAAAGTCATCTTTGTCGGGCCGGTCTATAACCGCGATGATCTTCGTGCCTGGAACAGCCGTGCCAATCTGTTTCTCTTTCCTTCCACGTTTGACACAAACGGACTGGTTGTGCGGGAAGCTGCCGCATGCGGTCTGCCAAGCGTCCTGATTCGAAACTCCTGTGCCGCTGAGGGAATCACGGATGGACGAAACGGCTTTCTGATTGATGAAAATGCTCCCTCAATGGCTGATCTGCTCCTTCGCATCGGAAATGATCTGCCGCATCTGAGGGACATCGGACAGCACGCCATGGATGAGATCTACACCTCCTGGCGGGACTGCATCCGTGTTGCCTATAATCGGTATAATATCGTTCTTGATCTCAAAAAAAGCGGGCGTCTGGTTAAAAAGAAAACCACAAGTGACTATCTGGTTGCCGCCACGGCAAAAGGAATGGAACAGCAGAAACGTCTGCGTCAGATCGGTCATGATTTTTTCAATGATTTTAAAGAAACCACCGCAGGAATGATGGAGTATTTTCATGAACCGGAGGATTCCTCTGCCAGAAAATCCCCGCGCAAACCCTCCGCAAAGAAAAAACGGATTCATTCCAATGAGTGACAGGTTCTTTTCACCCAGTTAATCGCGACTTCATGAAGGGATGATCATCATGGAACGAAACCTTGATGAGTATATTGTTCAAAATTACCAGAAAGCCATCGATTACCAGTACATTCAGGTCTATTACCAGCCTGTCATTCGGACGGTTTCCCGGAAGCTGTGCAGTTTTGAAGCCCTCGCCAGGTGGATTGATCCCGTATACGGCATCATTTATCCGGACGAGTTTATCCCGGTGCTTGAACGTATTCAGGCCATTCATCTTCTTGACCTGTGCATTCTGCGTCAGGCCTGTTCAAGGGTACGTCATGCCCTGATCAGCGGAGAAACACCCATTCCGGTTTCTGTCAATCTGTCCCGTCTTGATTTTACCCTTTGTGACATTTTTACGGAATTTGACCAGATCGTCAGTGAATTTCAGATTTCACATGATTTTATTTACTGCGAGATCACGGAAAGCATCATGGCCGAGAAGAAAGACCTTCTCATCGAAATCGTCAGCCGTTTCAGAGCCGCCGGCTATCAGGTCTGGATGGATGATTTCGGAAGCGCCTATTCCTCGCTGAACGTTCTCAAGGAATATTCCTTTGATGAGCTGAAACTGGACATGTGTTTCCTGCGCCCCTTTAATCAGCGCTCCCAGCGGATTGCCACCGCCGTCATTGAAATGTCCAAAAGCATTGACATTCATACGCTGGCTGAGGGGGTCGAAACAGAGGAACAGTTCCGTTATCTCCGGAATATCGGCTGCGAAAAAGTGCAGGGGTATTACTTTGGAAAGCCCATGCCCTATGAGGAATGTCTCCGTACACTCAGTGAGAAAAACGTCAGCATTGAGCAGCCAAATGAGCGGACCTACTATGAAACGCTGGGAAAGGTGGATGTTCTCAGTTCCGTTCCGTTTATGACACGTGAGGAACGCAACGCCATTGTAACCGCCCGACAGCTCAACAGCATTCCGCTTGCCATGATTGAAATCGAGCAGGACTGTTATCGTGTTCTGTTCTATAACTCCGCCTTTGAGCAGACCGTGCAGAATACCGAGCTGTTCGCCAACCGTTTCACCCAGGAAATTCTCCGTTATCCGTTTCACATTCACAATATTTCCGAAAAGCTCCTGAACCTGATCGACTCCACACGGTCAGGGGAGGAGGGGCACATGTTCTTTACCTCAAACAAAAGCTACTATGAAATTCAGGCCAAATGCATGGCCGACATGCCGGAAAAATATACCGTCATGCTCCGCATCAGCAATCTTTCCAAATCCGCCCGTACCTCCAATCTCGGTTCACTGGATGGATTCCTGCGCTGCGTGTACGATCTCTTTGAACGCATTACGCTGTTTGACCTGGCAGAGGACACGCTGACCCCTCTGTATATCGCGACGCGTGAGACCCTGGTTTCAGGCCGGAACAACATTCAGAAAAGGGCCTCCGAATATGCCGATTCCTTCATTTTTCCGGCCGACCGGGAAGCGTTCCTTTCCTATACAGACCGCACCAATGTCCTCCGGGAACTGAACGGCACCGGGAAAAAAAGCATTACCCGGCTCTTTCGGACCAGTGTCCGGCACGGCCAGTACGCCTGGAAAGTGTATATCATTCTTCATGTCGGTGAATTAAAATATCTGCTCATGATTGCCAATGGTCATGACATCATCAGCGCCTCCTCCTTCAGTGCCCCCTCTCATCCGCAGAACGCCTGGACGCCTGAGTTGCTCTGGCAGAATCTGATTCATTCAGACCTGCTCCGGATTTTCTGGAAAGACCGGGACCGCCATTTTCTTGGCGCCAGCAAGGCATTCCTCGACTATTACGGATTTGAGTCTGTGGATGAAATCATCGGAAAAAACGATGAGGACCTCGGCTGGCATGTTCACCCGGATCAGTATATGAATGATGAATTTGACGTCATTCATGAAGGGTGTACCAAGCATAACATTCCCGGGAGATGCATCAGCAACGGGGAGAACAAAGACATTCTTGCCAGCAAAACGCCCCTTTACGATGCCAACGGGCAAATTCAGGGCCTCATGGGGTATTTTATCGACCGGGGACTGCTTACAGCCAATGATCTGCGGGGAACAGAAACAGACCGCCGGGATATGATCACCGGCCTTCTGAATGCCCGCGGCATCGCGGAGGAAGCAACGGTATACCGGGATGAGTTTTACCTCCGCGGAACAGATTTTGTCCGCGTTCACATCTCCATTGACAACTTCAATTCCTTTAACGAACAGTACGGCTATGCTTTCGGCGATAAGGTCATGACCACACTGGGACGTGCCCTCAAGCGTTCGTTCGGCCTGACCTGTGCGGTAGCCAGATATGCCGGGCATAAGTATGTTATTCTGCAGCAGGTGAGGGAATCCTGGTCCTATCAGGAACTCCAGAAGGAGATTCGCCGGATCGGGCGTTCCGTACAGGAGGTCGACCATACCCCCATAACGCTCTATCTGTCCATCGGGGGTGTTCTGTTTTCCGAATGTTCGGACCTGGATGAACAGGCCAGGGAGGCCGAAGTGAGGCTCCTTCAGGCCCATGATGAAAACAAGCATCATCATGCGCCGCTTTCCCCGACATCCGATGTCTTCCGCCTCCTCAATGATCTTCCGGTGATCTTCGCCGCCTGTACCATCCGGGAATCTTCGAACATGCCGCTGTTTCTGTATGTCAATGAAGCGTTCACGAAAACCTTTGGCAAAAGCAGCGAAGAGCTCCTGGGCCATCCCGTCCGGGACTGTTTCCCGGATGCCGCACATGCACTGATTTCACACCTTCGCGAGGCTGCTTTCAGCGGGGAAACCTTTGACGGACCTGTTCATCTTTCGCCGGACATGCCCGCATTGTCCTGCTCTGTCCGTCCCATCTTCCACGGCACGTGCTCGCTGACACTCACCGAAGCAGCGCCAGCTGCCTCTTCTCCTGAATAAAGAAAGCAGAGAGAGTTCCTGTTGTCCGAAATGACCCGAAGCACGCTGCTGCCGTCATTTCAGGTATCAGGATCTCTCTCTGCTTGTGCAAAGGCCTATGCTTTTCTGAACAGTTTTTTCCCGGCAGGTGTCTGTCCCAGAATCGCTGCTATGGTCAGAACCAGCAGAATGATCGTGATTGGCCGTCCGAACATGGACACGAGGGGATTGGGCGTTGTTGACGCCAGTGAAACCGCACGCCTGAAATTGGAATCCATCATTCCGCCCAGTACAAGACCGAGGGTCACCGGAGCCGTGGGGAACCCTCTTCGTCTCAGAATAAAGCCGACGATTCCAAAGAAGAACATGAGTTCCACATCAAATACACGCCGGTTGCAGGCATACGCGCCAATGACGCACAGCACGACCACAATCGGAAGCAGAATGCGCTTTGGCACGTTGATCACCTTTGAGATTCGGGGGGCTACCAGAAGGCCCAGGAGGAGAAGAAACATACAGGCAATCAGACCGCCTGCCAGAATTTCATAAAAATGCACTCTTCCGGTTTTGAGGAAGGTCGGTCCCGGCTGCAGGCCGTGAATGTAGAAGACGGAGAGGATGATGGCCGTCACCGCATCCCCCGGAATGGCCAGCGTCAGCATGGGAATCAATGCGCCGCCGATACAGGCATTGTTGGCGCTTTCCGAGGCCACGATTCCCTCGACAGCTCCCTCGCCAAACGGCCTGCTCGGATGCTTCACAATCCGCTTTGCCTGTCCGTAGGCAAGAAATGAGGCGACCGGACCGCCCGCACCCGGCAGGGCTCCCACAAAGGTGCCGATTAGGCAGTACAGCATGGAACGGGGGAATTCCCGAAATACCTCACGCAGCGGCACTTTTTCCTGATGGACACCCAGCACCTTTCCATCCGAAATTCCCTGATACACAACGCTCAGAACCTCGGCAAATCCAAAAAGGCCTACCAGCGCCGGCACCGTCGGGACACCGGCCTTGAGATTCTGGATGCCCATGGTCAGCCGCGGCGTGCCCATCACCGAATCCATGCCGATCAGCGAAAAAAAGATGCCGATACAGGCGCTCACAAGTCCTTTCGAGAAGTTCCTGCTGGTCAGCCCGCCGACCGTCGTCAGTCCGAACAGCGCCAGCAGAAAGTAATCCATGGGATGAAACCGGAGCGCCAGCGTGGTAATGGGCCCGGCCATCACGCCCATGACAACCAGACCAAACACCGATCCGATAAAGGAGTACCAGGTCGCGTAAACCAGCGCCTTATAGGCGTTTCCGGACTTTGACAGGGGATACCCGTCGAGCGTTGTGACAACCGAGCTGGGCGCTCCCGGAATATTGATCAGAATGGCGGAGAGTGCTCCCGAAAAAACGCCGACCACATAGACGCCCATAATGGTGGCCATGGCATCGCCGGTCTGCCAGGTATAGGTAATGGAAACCAGCAGAGCCGTCGCCATGGAAACCGAAAGCCCGGGAATCGCGCCGACGAACAGGCCCGATACGGCGCCGATCAAGACAAAGAAAATAAAGCGGGGATTGATTAAAAAGGGGAGAATTCCCTGAAACGTCTGCATCCTCTTCTCCTCCTTATGGCAGCCGGACGCCAAGTCCGACCTTAAAAATCAGTGTCAGCAAAACCGGTGTGAGCACGGACACCGGAATCAGGATTTTCAGTCTGCGCTCACCAAGGAACGCAATCATCGCAAGGAGCACCAGCGCCGTGGCGGGAATAAAGCCTGCTGCCTGCATCACCAGATCGTATGCCACCGAAAGAGCAAGCAGTATCAGCACCATGAACACCTGTCCGCCTTTCTCCTGCTGCGCATCCGCTTTTGGCTTTTCCCCGATCAGCGCCGGCACCAGAATTGTCAGTCCGAGGAGGATGGTTGCCCCCGCGAGAATCATTGGAAAGAGATAGGGGGACATAATCCATGCGACTTTTGACTGCATGTTCAGAAACTGAACCGCCGAGTGGATCAGCAGACAGATCCCCAGTCCCGCAACCACTGCACCGTCAACGGCCCGTCTGTTTTTAAAAAACGCGTTCATCTCACACTCTCCGTCTCTTGAAAGAAGAAGGAGGGCATATCCCTCCTCCTCAGCCTTGTTCTGTCCGGGCAGCCAATCCCTGCCTCAGCTTCTCACCGCGGGGGCAGCGTCTCCCTTTCAGGCGGATCAGGGTTTGGCAATTCCAAACTCCTCAGGGCTGAAAGATGCGGCATTGGCATCATAAAGAAGCCAGCTGACCGTGGATTCCCACTGTGTATAGAAAGCCTTGATATCCTCGATTGTCGGATATTTCTCATAGAGTTTCTCGATGTTGTTCTTTTCCATGAACGAAACAAAGTCCGGATCCTTCACCGCTTCAAGCGCGGCATTTCTCAGCTGTTCCTGAATATCCGCCGGAACATCCTTCGCCACAAGCAGGGAAAGCGGCGTATAGGGGATCGAGAGCAGCGCCTCACTGTTTTCCATCTTTTCAGCAAGGGCCGGAACATCCGGATACTGGGCCATTCTCTCCGTACCGGCAATGGCCAGCAGTTTCAGATCGCCGCTTTCAATATAGCTGGCAACCGTCGAATAATTGGAGTTGGTAAAGACCACCTGATTGCTCATCACTGCCAGATAGCAATCCGAGCCGCCGGAATACGCCGTCAGAGCAGGGAAATAGTTATACTGATTCATGATCAGGGCCTGTACATGACCGGAACCGCCGGGACCCGTATAGCTCATCTGGATGGCATTCGGATTGGCCTGAATGTCCGCAAGCAGCGCATCAATGGTGTCGTATTTGGAATCTCCGGCCACCACGATCACCTTCGGGTCATTGGCAACCGCCATGATCGGGCTGAAATCGGCATAACTGAGTTTGCTGATATCCATGACCCGCTGCGTACCAAGGCTCTCGGCGGTGAAAAGAACAACCGACCCGTCTTTCGCCGCGTCAAGTGCGGCCTGGCATCCGATGGAGCCGGAAGCACCGCCCTGATTTTCGCAGACAAATGTCGTTCCAAGGACTTTTCCCATGGCAGCCGCAAACTGACGGCCTACCAGATCCGTCGTTCCGCCGGCACCATAGGGGATGATCATGGTCACACTTGAAAACGGATAATCCGCCAGCACCGAACCACAAAGCATCAACAGAACAGCCGTCAGCACCAATAACCAGCATACTTTTTTCATGAGAAATAATCTCCTTTCGGTCTGAATGGCGAAATTATAGCGCGAGATTCGGATGCTGTCAACAGAAATTTGCCATTCCTATTGACAAAATGTTTGTTTCATTATATTTGTTTTCTCGCATTTTTACATCCCATTTTTCAATATCCACTCTGCAGTCGAGTTGACAGAATAACAACATTTGCAGTCCGGCGGCATGCACCTGTCTACGCATTTCAATTATTTTGGAGGATGAACCATGAGTTATTTCGAGACCACTTCTTACCTGGCAGGGTACCACCTGGCTTTTATTCTGCTTTGTTCCTTCGGCATTCTCCGTTATCCCCGTTCAAAACCCCAGAGATGGTTCATCGCCGGTCTCCTGATTCAGCTGTTTCTCAACTGTCAGCCTGCAGGAGATGTGTCTGCTTTCGTACTGTTTTCCTATCTGGCCGTTCTTGCCCTGATTTTTCAGGGAATCATCCGCCTTCAGGCCGCTCTCATGCGGCACTGAATCCTCTCTCATGAAGAATTTTTATTCCCGACAGGTTGAAATAAAACGGGCCTTTTTGTATAATGTGGCTAGCTATTGTTTTACTTTTCGACCTGTTTTCACCCAGCGGAGCAGCCCTGCCGCACAGGGAGGATGTTCTCCTTTGCCGCGGCAAAGCTGCCTCTGCTAACCAGTATAAAACCCGAAAAGGAGCGGATTGAATTGAAACGAATTGGTGTCCTTACTTCCGGAGGAGATGCACCGGGCATGAACGCAACCGTACGGGCTGTCGTTCGTTCTGCCCTTCAGAATGACATGTCTGTTGTCGGATTCAAGCGCGGTTACAACGGTGTTCTGATGCGGAGCAGTACGCAGACAGATGATTTTCAGATGATGACCGCCAGGAGTGTTTCGGATAAAATACACAGAGGCGGAACTTTTCTGATGACCGCACGCTGTCTTGAATTCAAGAACAGGGATTATCAGGAAAAAGCCGTTTCCAACCTGCGGCTTCTGGGTGTGGAAGGGCTTGTCTGCATCGGCGGCGACGGAACTTTTCACGGCGCAAATGCCCTGGCTGAACTCGGTTTTCCGGTCATCGGCATTCCGGGAACCATCGACAATGACCTGGATTACACCGAGGCAACGATTGGTTTTGATACCGCACTGAATACCGCCTGCGACTGCGTCAACCGTATTCGTGAAACCTCCGACTCCCATGAGCGGGCATCCATCATTACCGTCATGGGCCGCAACTGCGGCGATATTGCCGTTAATACCGCTCTTGCCTGCGGTGCAGAGGTCGTCATCATTCCCGAAAAGCCCTGGACAGTCGAAGAACTGGCCGATCAGGTACGCTGGGGTGTCATGAAAGGGAAGCGTTCCATGATCATGGTTTTCGCAGAAGGCGCTGTTCATTCGCTCAAGAGCGATGTCAATGCCATCTGTTCCAAATATGAATCGCTTTCCGATGTATCGACCCGCCACCTTTCCTCCTCTCAGATTGCCATGATGATCGAAGCGCTTTCCGGGCATGAAACGAGAGCCACGGTTCTGGGCTATACCCAGCGCGGCGGCAGTCCGACAGCCGCAGACCGGATTCTCGCTTCCCGTCTCGGGGCCTATGCCGTTCATCTCCTCCGGGATGATCAGGCCGGACTCGCGGTTGGAATTCGCAAGGGTGAACTGATCAACGCGCCGATTCACGAAGCCATGCATGGCCGCCAGAGCGCCAACGAGGAGCTTCTGAATCTGATCAATGAACTGTCCTGATGTTTTTTCGTCATCCATCCTGAACTGTTTCAAAACCATTGAATTGAGAGGTGTCGTGTTGATGAAAAAGTATGCCGTTCTTATTGCCGTACTGGTTTCCTGTTTCATCATTTTTGCTGCCTGTGCTGAGCAGCAGTATCCTGTTTATGGTCGGTGCATTGGTGAAAAAGTCAATGTCCGCGTCAAACCGGAGAGCGTTTATCCGAGCTATGGCCGGCTCATTCACGATGCGCCGGTAACCATTCTGGGCGAAAACGGGGATACCTATTACTGCAGTACCGCCAAGGGAAAAGGCTATATTCCCAAACTCTATATTGAGTTTTTCGAGGGAATGACCTATCAGGAATTCAAGGAATACTGCCGGGATAATCCCAGTGAATACAGAAAGCTGAAACCGAAGCCAAACAACAACAAGCGCCTCCTTGCGCTTTACAGAGCGGGAAGAATCACCGCTGATGAGCTGATCAGCCGGTGGTCCGGCAGCGCTGTATTTGTCAAGGATACAAACGGAAGACTGATCAAGATTAAATAAACCAAACAGGGCGTTTTCAGTACTTTCTGAAAACACCCTTTTTATAACGAAAATCGTGCGTTGTCCCTGTGCAGTCTGAGCTGCCGGGAAAAGAATTAGAAAGTGGTTGTAGTTCTATGCAATTGATGACCAAGCTTCATCACAAGCTATATGAAGCACTTGCTGCCGTCCTGCCTATTGTTCTGATGGTCTCGTTTCTCAGCCTGACGGTCTCACCGATTCCAAGCGGAACCATGCTTGCCTTTCTGTTCGGCTCATCCCTGCTCGTCATTGGCATGATGCTCTTTTCCGTCGGTTCTGAGGTGGCCATGGAGCCCATGGGCTCGCTCATCGGCTCAAAAGTGACGAAAACAAAGAATCTTCAGCTCATCCTGATTCTCGGGTTTGCCCTGGGCGTCCTGATTACCGTCTCCGAGCCGGATCTTCAGGTGCTTGCCGGACAGGTTCCGGCGGTTCCAAACCTTGTCCTGATCTTTTCCGTGGGCATCGGCGTCGGACTGTTTCTCGTCCTTTCCCTTGTCCGCATTCTCTATCGAATCTCTCTGCATCTGCTGCTGGTCGTTTTGTACGTCTTATTGCTGGGCATTGTCTTCCTGGCGCCGGAAAACTTCCGGGCCATTGCATTTGATTCAGGCGGCGTCACAACCGGCCCCATGACGGTTCCGTTTATCATGAGCTTTGGCGTCGGCATTGCCGCCATCCGAAGTGATAAGAACGCCTCGGATGACTCTTTCGGCCTGATCGCGCTGTGTTCCATCGGTCCGGTTCTGGCCGTTCTGATCCTGAGCATGCTCTTCAAAGGCAACGGGGCATCGCAGTCGCCCATCGCCGTCACAAATGTATCAGACACACAGGAACTCAGCCTGCTTTTCGGGTTAGGGCTGCCCATTTACCTGAAAGAAATGCTGTTTTCCATACTCCCCATCACCGTTGTTTTTTTCGTTCTGAATTTCTTCCTGCTGCACCTGAATGCCTCCACTCTGAGAAACATTTCCATCGGCATCCTGTACACCTACTTTGGCCTGACGCTCTTCATGACCGGCGCCAATTTTGGCTTCATGCCTGCCGGCATGTATCTGGGGCAGGAGCTGGGGGATATGGACATGTCCTGGATTATCATTCCGGTCGGCGTCATCATCGGAACCCTCGTCGTCAAGGCAGAACCCGCCGTTTACGTGCTGATGCATCAGGTGGAAGATCTGACGGATGGTGCCATTTCCGGCAAGAGCCTCCAGCTCTCCATGTGCCTTGGCGTCGGCATCTCTGTCGGTCTGTCCATGTTTCGTGTCATGGCCGGCATCAACATTCTGAACATTCTGGTTCCGGGATACATTCTAGCGATTCTGTTCAGTTTTCTCTCACCCCGAATCTTTACCGCCATCGCTTTTGACTCTGGCGGCGTCGCCTCCGGTCCCATGACTGCCACGTTTCTTCTTCCCATGACGATGGGATTTTGCGTGGCCATGGGCCGGGATATCGCGACGGACGCGTTTGGTGTCGTCGCCCTGGTAGCCATGACGCCGCTTCTGACCATCCAGGCGCTGGGCATTCTGTATCGAATCCGGCAGCTGCACCGCAAACCGGTTCCGGCTGCTGCCGATCTGTTTACCGATTTGCCGAATGATGCCATCATTGAACTCTGACAGGTAAAGGAGAGGCCCTGTCGCACAGCGACAGTTAAGTCAAATCCAGGCCTCATGCAATGCTTCTCCGGCAAATGAACAACAGTGAGGCCTGCAAAGGAGTGCGGGTTTACATGAATCAATCGGATCTTTACCTCATGACCACCATCACGGGACGGGACCGTCTGCCTGACTTTGTCAAGCTGTACAAGGACAAAAGCCTCGACATCCACTTCATTTCTCTCGGATACGGAACGGCCGATCAGCAGATTCTCAAGATCATGGCCCTTGACCGGACTGAAAAGGCCGTCTGCTTTACGGTGGTTACCGGGAAAAAGTGGCTCGAACTGAAGCGTGCCATGTCGGTACGGTTTCATATCGAAGCCCCGGGAGTCGGCATTGCCTTTGTCGTGCCCCTGTCCTCAATCGGCGGAAAACGGGAACTGATGTTCCTTACAGATGGTCAGAATTATCAGAAGGGAGAAGAGAAAACCTTGAAAGGGACAGAGCAGGAACTGCTGATTGTAATTGGAAATCAGGGATACAGTGAACAGATTATGGACGCGGCCCGAAGCGCCGGCGCCCGGGGCGGGACCGTGCTCCATGCCCGCGGAACCGGCATGCAGAAAGCGGAACAGTTTCTCGGCATTTCCCTTGGCAGCGAGAAGGATATCGTTCTGATCGTGACCGCGACCGAGGGCAAGAACAGCATGATGCACAGCATCATGACGGAGGCCGGTCCCGGAACGCCGGCCGGGGCTGTCGTCTTCAGCATCCCGGTGGAGGATACCGCCGGAATGATCCTTCGTCCGCAGAGCGAAGACCTTGAGGAGCCCACGGAGGAAACGTAACCGGCTTCCTCCCGGTTTGCATCAGAAAAAGCACAGATTCATCCGAATCTGTGCTTTTTTTCTGCTCAGTCAGAGAGAGCCTCGATTCCTCTCAGCTGCTCCTGTTCCCGGATATCTCTCGCATTGGTAAATGCCGAACGGGAAAGAACCGCACCGGTCCGCCAGTAAAGGGGCAGATAGGGGAGATCGACCAGGAATTTATTCTGAATATCCTTCATCACCGTCTGGTAGTCCTGGGCAAGATAGGACTTGCGCAGCTGTGCCACCAGTTCATTCATCTCATCGCTTCTGTAACGGGTAAAATTACAGCTGCCCGTCGAGGAAACCGTAAATCCCGGATCCGGACAGATATCAAAGTTGAACGCCGCCAGTGCCAGATAAAAGTCCCCGGAGCGCAGTTTGACCTGAACATCCTCTCTTGACCAGGTGACCACGGAAACAGAGAATCCAACCGCCTGCAGCTGTTCGCGAATCTTGTTGGCCGCATTGGTCCGCACCGTGGAATTCACCTCGTCATAGACCAGCAGGCGAAGGGTGGGCATGGCTTTGCCGTCTTTGTACCTTTTTCCGTCATTGGCCAGCTTCCATCCGGCAGAGTCGAGAAGAGACGCGGCCATCAGGGGATCGTAAATATCCTGGATGGTCGACTCATCCGTGAGCCATGTACCCGTGGGAACAGGCGTATAGGCAACCGTTGCCATTCCCTGATAAATCGAGTTGATCAGCTCACTTCGGTTAATGGCGTAGGAAACGGCTTTTCGAACCAGGTTTTCACCCTTATCATCACTTTTAAACAGCGTCTGCGAGCGGTTGACCAGGAGCACCTCCAGTTGCCGGGTTCTGGCACTCAGGGAAAATGAGTTCAGGGAACCGGAATAGCGGGAGGCGTTGATGGAGCGGGAAAAGGCGATGTCGACGGCTCGCTGGTCAAAGGCATTCATGACCGTTTCATCGTTGCTGTAGATATTGGCCCGGATACTCCTGACCTGCGGGGTCCGTTTCCACCAGCCCTGATTGAGCGTCAGCCAGATGCCCATTCCGGGTTCATAGGCATCATAGCGATACGGGCCTGTTCCGCTGGGCATCACCGAGAACACTTCCTCGCTGGGCAGGACCGGAAAGGTCAGGGCATACAGCGCGCCGTATGAAGTCCGGCGAAGGGTGAAGACAATGATATCATCTCCCTGCGCCTCCCAGCTCCGAATGGAATAAAACGTCGAGTAATAAAGCCCGCGGTCAGCCAGCTCCACCTCGGAATTCAGATCATTGTCAAAGCCGGAGAGCTGATACATGGCATCAAGGGTGGCAATCACGTCACTGCTTGTCAGCTTTTTCCCGTTATGAAACGTCACATCGCTTCGAAGGGTCACAATCAGCCGTCTGCCTTCATTGGTAAATTCATAGGAATAGGCCAGTTCGGGCTGCGGCATATAGTCATCATCCAGGGTAAACAGCCCCTCATAGACCAGATCCGTAATGGTCACTGCATCCCGCTGATTCAGCTGAAGCGGACGCAGTTCGAGATTGGATTTGGCCACAATTCCGCAGGTAATTGCGGTTGTCGACGCAATGCCGGCCTGTACAATCATTATCAGCAAAAGTGTAAATGCTGCTGTGCAAAATGCCCTGCGCATAGAACACCGCCTTTCATTCATTTTCGGTCACAGGGACTGGGTCTCGGGAACCGGCGGGGCAAAGTAGTACTTTTCATAGACCTCTCTTGCCTTTAAAACCCGCCCCGCATACTGGCTCGTATCCTGTGTGGGGATGGTGGTCAGCGTCACGCCGTCCGTACTGTACTCCGGTTTCTTCAGCCATGCATCCACATTGCCCTGACCGGCATGATAGGCACAAACCATCTTTTTGGCGTCCCCGTCATAGCGGCGGGACAGATAGCCCAGGTACCAGGTGCCAAAACGAATATTGGTTTCCGGATCAAACAGCCGGTCAAAGGAGTAATCCTTCGTATCCTCACCAAGCTTATGGGCAATCCATCCGGCCGTATCTTCCATCAGCTGCATCAGTCCCCGGGCACCCAGGCGGCTGACCGCATGGGGATCAAAGCTGGATTCACAGAGAATGACCGCCGCCACAAGCGACGGGTCCAGCTGCTGACTGGCCGAGTACTGCTGAATCAGGTTTTCGTAAACCAGCGGATGCCGCGCACGCTCCGCCGCCTCCGCGGCAATTCTTCGCTGCTCCGCCTGATACTGAACAAACGCCCGGATGGAAAAGACGGACACCGTCAGAATGGCCACAAGGAAAACACCCATCAGGGCCATCATAACCGGTGTCGGCGCACGGCGGGCCTTCTGACTGATGATCCTGCCTTTGGCCAACGGCCGGGGCGATGCCGCAGGTGCAGCTGTCCCGGGAACCGGGGGAGCCTTGACCGTTTCACTTTCCGGTTCCCTTCGGCGGCGCCGCCGGGAAGCGGGCGGGACAATCCTGGTCAGGATCTCATCCACAATTATCCGTGTCTCCGCCTGGGTTCCATCCGTGGGGATGCACCGGTCTGCCCGGGCAGCCTTTTCGCTCTGAGGCATCTGTGCGTCAATCCGCGCCCGGGCTTCCGCCTCCGTCAGATGATCCCTTTCCATGAGGCGTTTCAGCTGTAGAGCGGGATCCAGAGTGACCGTCCATACCTCGTCAAACTGCCTTTCCATACCGCATTCAAACAGAAGCGGAATATCCGCGAATACCAGCGGATCCGTCACCTCTGCCATCTGCCGGTCGATCTCTTCAAAAATCAGCGGATGCAGGATATTTTCCAGCCTCTTTTTTGCCTCCGGATCGCTGAACACGACCGCGCCCAGCGCTTTCCGGTTCAGCGTCCCGTCTGCCTCAAAACAGTCCGGAAAAGCCTCCCTGACTTTGGGCAGGGCGCGTCCGTTTTCTGCCGTCAGTTCCCGGGAAACTGCATCCGCATCCACGACGCGATACCCGAGCGAACGCAGGTAACCGGCAACCGTGCTCTTTCCGCAGGCAATGGAGCCGGTTAACCCAATGCGCATATCTACATGCCTCCTTCCCGGGAATTTCCCTGTCATTGGCCGGGGCCACCGCTGCCCGAGGACAGCGATTTGGCCGGGGATTCAGACAGGGCCCGGATCATTTCGTTTCATACCAGGAATGGCCGCTGTGAATCTCCGCAATCAGCGGAACCGAGAGATCCACGGCATGTTCCATACAGTCTCTGAGCAGACTGGTGACTTTTTCCTGCTCATCCAGCGGCGTTTCAACAATCAGTTCATCATGGACCTGCAGAATCAGACGGGCTTTCAGTTTTTCCGAAAGCAGCCGCTCGTGCACCAGATTCATGGCAATTTTGATGATATCCGCCGCGGTTCCCTGAACCGGTGTGTTCATGGCTGCCCGCTCACCGAACTGCCGCGTATTGTAATTGGGAGAGGAAAGCTCAGGCAGCGGACGTCTCCGTCCAAACATGGTGACCGAATAGCCCGATGTCTTTCCCTGCGTCACGCAGGCTTTCATATACCGGTGAATCGCCGGATAACGTTCCAGATATTTATCGATAAAGCTTTTCGCTTCATAGCGGGAAATATGCAGATTATCTGCCAGTCCGAACTCGGAGATTCCGTAAACAATCCCGAAATTGACGGCTTTGGCGCTTGACCGCATCTCAGGCGTTACCGCGTCAATCGTCGTTCCGTAAACCTCGGCCGCCGTTCTGGCATGGATGTCCTGTCCCTGATTAAAGGCATCGATCATGGCCTGATCGCCGGAGAGATGGGCCAGCAGCCGCAGTTCGATCTGTGAATAGTCCGCGTCAACCAGAATGCAGCCCTCTTTGGCGACAAATGCCCGGCGAATCTCCCGTCCCATGTCCGTGCGCACCGGGATATTCTGCAGGTTCGGTTCACTGGAGGAAATCCGGCCGGTTGAGGCGGTCGTCTGATCAAACCAGGTGTGAATTCGTCCATGGGCATCCGTCAGCGCCATCAGGCCGTCGATATAGGTGCTGTTCAGTTTGGAAATCTGCCGGTAAAGCAAAATCTTGTTGATAATAGGATGCTTGTCGGCCAGGCTTTGGAGAACCTCCGCACTGGTTGAATAGCCGCTTTTCGTTTTCTTCGAAGCCGGCAACCCCAGTTTGGTAAACAGAATATTGCCCAGCTGCTGGGTGCTGTTGATGTTGAATTCCGTGGTTCCGGCCAGCTCATAGATTTCCTTGCGAAGCGACTCAATCTGTCCGTTGAACTTATCTCCCAGCGCTCTCAGGGTGTCCGTATCAACCAGAAATCCTTCCCGCTCCATATCATACAGCGTACGGGAGAGAGGCAGCTCGATTTCCCTGTAGAGCTTTTCCATCTCTTTCTGCGAACACGCCTTAAGATCCGAAAGCGTCCGGGTGAGCAGCTGGGCCGCATCCTCCGGCTGCTCATACTTGCCTTTCTGGGGCGCCAGGAGGTACTGGAGGATCAGATCATCCTCAAAGGGAGCCGTGAGCCTGATGTCATAATCCGCTAGTTCCGTCATCAGGCGCTTGGCGCCGTACAGAATCAGCGGCTTGTTCCCTTCCAGCAGCGGCTTCAGCGCCTCATAGGCGGCATCCAGCGGCAGTTCCTCCATGCTCAGGAGCGAGGTCATCAGCGGAATCCGCGCTCTTGTTCCATCCGTTCTGGCCAGAAACAGTTCATTGAGGGCCGGCAGCAGCGCGGTGCGGTCCTCGTCCCCGGCCTGGGCCAGGTACGCCTGAATGGCCTCCGCCGTTCCCAGAACCTGTTCCTCCCCAAATGCCGGCAGTTCCGCCGCTTCCTCCGTCTCTTTTGCCTCTGTTCCTTCCGCCCGGCCTTCCATTTTCTCAATCCGGCCGATAATGGATTTGAGGCCCAGAGTTTCAAGCATGGGGATCCCGTCCGCAAACGCCTGCCGCCGGCAGTCCTCAATGGACACCTCATCCAGGGGAACCATCCGGGTAATGGTGGCAAGCTTTTTGCTCATGATCGCCGAATCTTTGCCAGCCAGAACCTTTTCCCGCTGCTTTCCTTTCAGATCCGCGTCCGCGTGCTCCAGCACCGATTCAAGCGAATCGTATGTCTGCAGCAGTTTTACCGCTGTTTTCTCGCCGATTCCCGGAATGCCCGGAATGTTGTCGCTGGCATCGCCCATCAGCCCCTTGAGATCCGGAATCCGAAGCGGGGGAACGCCAAAGTCTTCCTGCACTTTCTCCGGTGTATAGCAAATGACCTCCGTTACCCCTCGTTTGGTATAAAGGACACAGGTCTTTTCGGTGACCAGCTGCATGGAATCGCGGTCACCGGTAACCAGAAACGCGGAGATTCCCGCCTCCTCACACCGCCGTGCCATCGTCCCCAGAATATCATCCGCTTCATAGCTGGGACAGGTCAGCCGTTTGACATGCATGGCATCCAGGCACTCGGCAATCAGATCAAACTGGGGGATCAGCTCAGGTGCTGTCGGCTTTCTGGTTCCTTTATATTCGCTGAAATCCTTATGACGGAATGTCGGCCCTTTCAGGTCAAAGGCTACGGCCAGATACTCCGGATCATAGTCCTGGACAACTTTCATAAACATGGAAAGAAAGCCGAAAACGGCATTGGTAAAAACCCCCTGTTCATTTGAAAGGGCAGGGAGTGCATGAAACGCCCGATGCATCAGGCTGTTGCCATCTAAAATAACAAATCGTTTATTCTCTGACATAAGAATACAAAACCTCCCGTAAGACGGATCAATTCAGCTTTCACAGAGTCATCATAACATAAAGGAAGTGAAAAGACAATTCCCACAGAATCTGTTCAAAATTTTAGGAGACTGTGGTATACTAGAAATGCAATATACTGTTTTTTCCGGACCCGGCGGACACTTTCCGGTTTCGGATGGATCTTGTGCTCAGGGAGGACAGACTGCGTATGAAAAAGAATCTGATCATTTTCCTGCTGTTTCTTCTTCTTATCCCGTTCTCAGCCTGTTCTGACGGGGTGTACGGAGGGTATCAGAGTGGGGACTATCTGGCCCGACGCTACTCCGGACCTTTTGCCGTCGTCTGTACCAAAAGCATCACGGTTCGGGATCAGCCCTCTTACAACGGGAGAAAAGTGACCAGTGCATCAAACGGCGATTTTCTCACCGTCATGGACCGGTCCGGGGACTGGACCTGCATCCTTTACCAGAAGGACGGGAAAGAGTATACCGGATGGGTATTGACCCGCTATATTGTCATTCAGCCCATGACCATCACACTGCTGTCCTCCAATATCCCCGCTTACTGTGCGCCGGACCGCTCCTCCAAACAGGTCGGTTCTCTGGCCCGGCAGACCGAGCTGACGGTTCTTGGAACTTGGGGGGATTTTTACATCGTCAGTCTGCGCAATGCCTCGGCATTTATCGCCATGGACGCAGACCTGATCACCTCGGATGAACTGTATCTCCCGCTCTATACCGCCTCCGGGCTTGCACGCACGATCCGAAATACCACCATGCACAGCGGCCCCGGTGATGACTGGAAAACCGTTGCAGCTTTGCCGGCAGGGGCTGAAATTCATTGCAGCACCCTGAGGGATGACTGGCTCCTCGTCCTATATAACGGCATTCCCGGCTTTGTCCCCTTCGAGGATGTCCAGATTGTCCGAACGGATGACGGAAACGGCTGATATCCTGTCCCCGTGATCCGGACAGTCCCTGGGCTTGACAAAAACTTGACAATTTCAGTCCGCACGAGTATACTCTGCTCGTTTGCTTAAGAAGTATAAAAGAAAGGAGCTTCTGTTCTTTTCTGCCGGTGCAGGAAAGGATGTTCTCCAAAATGGATCGTATAAAAAAGATAACTCAGTATTGGACACTGCTGCTTTTCTGGCCTCTGTTCGGCATGATGTTCGGGTACCTGGAGCGCTACCGCAATGTCCAGAATTACATCGTGTCCTATTGCCGGATGGATGATTTTATTCCCTTTAATGAATGGTTCATTTTCCCATACATGTTCTGGTTCGTCTATCTGATCGGGATGCTCGCCTACCTGTTTTTTTGTGACAAAGAGAATTTCCGCCGCATGATGAAATACATCATCATCGCCAACTCTTTCACCCTGATCATCTTCATTCTGTTTCCGACGGTCCAGAATCTCCGGCCTGCCGTGTTTCCGCGGGATAACCTGCTGACCCGGTTTATCGGCCAGTTCTATTTGTTTGATACCAATACGAATGTCGCGCCATCCCTGCATGTCATTGATTCCATGGCTGTCATGAGCGCGGCACTGAACTGCAAACGGTTCAGTTCGCTGAAATGGAGAGCGGCCTTCATTATTGTCGGCCTGCTCATCTGTGTGTCGACGGTATTCCTCAAGCAGCATTCCGTCATTGATATTTTTGTTGCCCTCCCGATCTGTTTCCTGGCTGACCGTCTGGTTTACGGCGAACCGGCCGTCAGCAAGAGAAGGGTAGAGGTCTGAACACGGACAGCCATCCCGGCTGTCTTTTTTCATTTCCGTTTTTCATTTTTCATTTTCGGAGCAAAAAACAGAAAAAACAGGGTTTACAAACGCTGCGTAAGCTTGTATACTAGTATACAAGCTATTAATCAATCAGGAGGGCTTGCACCGATGAAAATGACTTTCAGATGGTATGGCAGCAACAGCGATACCGTAACCCTTAAACAGATCCGGCAGATCCCCGGCATGAGCGGGCTGATGGGCTTCCTCGATTACAAACCCGCAGGCGAGGTATGGACCGAGGAGGAGATCAAGGCTTATATTGATGAGGTCCATGCCGCCGGCCTTGAGTGTGAGGTCATCGAGAGCGTCAATGTCCATGAGGACATCAAGCTGGGTCTCCCGACCCGTGATCAGTACATTGAGAACTATCGCATCACGATCCGGAATCTGGCCAAATATGGCGTGAAGGTAATTGTCTACAATTTCATGCCCGTTCTTGACTGGCTGCGCACGGACCTTGCACGGATTATTCCGGAGGATGGGTCCAACAGTCTTTATTTCGACGAAGCCGAGCTGGGGGAGATGTCCCCGATGGACATCGTCCGCAAGACAGCCGCCGACTCCAACGGTTTCAGTCTGCCGGGCTGGGAGCCGGAGCGTCTGGCCGATCTTGAGCGGGTCATGGAGCTGTACAAGTCGGTCGATCAGGAAAAGCTTCTTGAAAACTACAAGTATTTCCTTGAGGGAATCATTCCCACCTGTGAGGAAGTCGGCATTAAAATGGCCTGTCATCCGGATGATCCCGGCTGGCCGATCTTCGGTCTCCCGCGTCTGGCACACGATCAGGCGGGCTTTGACCGGATCGTCAAGCTGGTAGACAGCCCCGCCAACGGCATCTGCCTGTGCACCGGATCCCTTGGCAGCAATGTGGCCAACGATATTCCGGCCATTATCCGGCATTTCGGCGAGATGAACCGGATTCCGTGTCTGCATGTCCGCAACATCAAGCACCTGGGGAATGACCGGAAATTCCGCGAGAGCGCGCATCTTTCCTCGGATGGTGATCTGGATATGTATGAAATCATGCTGGCCGTGTATGACACCTGTCCGGATGCCTATATCCGTCCTGACCACGGCAGAATGATCTGGGACGAGGTCGGCCGTCCGGGCTATGGCCTTTATGACCGTGCGCTGGGTGCCACCTATCTGAACGGACTCTGGGAAGCCATCGTCAAGAACCATAAAAAGTAATAGCGGAGGTTCCAATATGAAAGTTGCATTGAATGCCCTCAAAGACCGGGAGGGATGGGCAAAAGCGGGCGTTGCTCTTCCTGAATTTGATGTTGCCGCAATGACTGAGGCAACCCGGGCCAATCCCATCTGGCTGCACTTTGGCGGCGGCAATATTTTCCGTGCGTTTATCGCCGCTCTTCAGCAGAAGCTGCTGAATCAGGGATTCTCCGATCGCGGCATCATTGCAGCGGATACGTTCGATGTGGATAATATCCGTCTGATCTACGGCGGCTATGACAACCTCACCATGAACGTGACGCTCAATGCCGATGCCACCATCGACAAGGAAATCATTGCCTCCGTTGCCGAGGCGCTGGTGGCTCAGCCTTCCGAAAAAGCGGACTATGCCCGTCTCACTGAGATTGTCCGGAATCCCTCTCTTCAGATGATCTCCTTCACCATCACGGAAAAGGGATATGCCCTTCGCGGAATGGACGGGGACTACTCGCCGGTTGTCAAGGCCGACATCGAAAACGGCCCCGCCGGTGCCCATCATGCCATGAGCATCGTCTGCGCGCTCCTTAATGAGCGGTTCAAGGCAGGAATGTACAAAATCGCCGTCGTCAGCATGGACAACTGCTCCCATAACGGCGAAAAGCTGCGCGGCAGCATTCTGGAAATTGCCCGTCTGTGGCAGGAAAAAGGCTTCGTGACGGCGAATTTCGTCGCCTGGCTTTCCGATGAAAGCAGCGTCTCCTTCCCCTGGAGCATGATTGACAAAATTACGCCCCGTCCGGCCCCGGCTGTTCAGGATATGCTGATCAAGGCCGGCATTGAGGGAATGGAGCCCGTTGTCACGCCCCGCGGAACGTATCTGGCCCCCTTTGTCAACGCCGAGCGCCCGCAGTATCTGGTCATTGAGGATCGTTTCCCCAACGGACGTCCGCCCCTTGAGAAGGCCGGCGTTTACCTGACCGACCGGGATACGGTCAACAAGACCGAACGGATGAAAGTCACCACCTGCCTCAACCCGCTTCATACGGCTCTTGCCGTCTACGGATGCATTCTTGGCTATAATCTCATCTGCGATGAAATGAAGGATCCGGAACTGACCGCCCTCATCCGCCGCCTCGGTTACGTGGAAGGGCTCCCGGTGGTCACCGATCCCGGAATCATCAGCCCGAAAGCGTTTATTGATGAGGTGGTCAACCAGCGCCTTCCCAATCCCTTTATGCCGGATACGCCGCAGCGCATTGCGACAGACACCTCGCAGAAGGTGGGCATCCGTTTTGGCGAGACCATCAAGGCCTACCTGGCCAGCGGCCGCGATATTCACAGCCTTGTGGCGCTGCCTCTGGCGCTGGCCGGCTGGCTTCGCTATCTGATGGCCGTCGATGACCAGGGGAATGCCATCACGCTTTCCTCTGATCCGATGCTTGACACCCTCCGCGAGAAGCTCGCGGGCATCCGTTTCGGAGAGCCGGCGTCCATTGGTGATCATCTGAAAGAGATCCTCTCCAATTCCGTCATCTTCGGCACAGATCTCTATACCGCCGGCCTTGGCAATACCATTGAGGAAATGTTTGCCGAGGAAATCAAGGGCCCCGGGGCGGTCAGGGAAACCCTCAGACGCCGCCTGGCATAAAGTCCACAAAACCCCTGATTTAAAAGGCCTGTCCGAATGGCAGGTCTTTTAAATCCATAACCGGAAAACTCGGAGGAAACATGACTGATCCACGAAAACCCGGAGAAAGCCAGAAAGCCTATGCCGCCCGGATTATCCGGGAACGCATCCTTTCCATGGACCTGGAACCAGGAAGGATTATCTCGGAAAATGAACTTTCCCAGTTTCTTGGCATCTCCAGGACCCCTGTCAGAGAGGCACTCCACGATCTGACGAGAACACAGATCATCGAGATTATGCCTCAGCGCGGATGCCGTGTTGCTTTCATCGACTACCACCGAATTGAAGAAGCCCGTTTTACCCGCCAGACACTGGAAACCGCAATTTTGCCAAAAGTCTGCCAGCAACTGACAACCGAATCGTGCCAGATGCTCCGCCAGATCCTGGATGAACAGGAACAGGCGCTCAGTGACAGTGATGAAAACGGCGCCGCCTTTATGCGCCTTGACAATCGCTTTCATGCCGCACTGTTTGAAATCGCGGATATGTCCAGTACGCATCAGTGGATGGCCGAAATGCAGATCCATTTTGACCGCGTCCGTCAGATTGCCCTGACCATCGGAAAAGGTGCAGATATCGTAAGAGAGCATCGTGCCATTCTGACTGCGCTTGAAAAAGGGGACACCGATCTCGCGCAGCAGCTGATGACCCGGCATCTGTCCGCCGTGACGGTCGACATGGATGCCGTCAAGTGTGCCTATCCTCAATATGTCCTCCAGGACATTTTGCCGTAAAACCCGACAAAAACAGGACAGAAAAACATTATTATTTTCCGAACTGAACAGTTTTTTCTCTGTATTCATGAGTGATGTCCTTATATACTGGTCATGGTTTCACCAATAAAATATGGGAGGTTTTCTCATGAAAAAGGTTGCTGTTCTCGTTCTTTCACTGGTTCTGCTCTGTGCCGCTGTCTCTGTCATGGCTGAGGTCAAACTGGGTCAGGTTGATTTTGCAGCGCACGGAAACAAGTGTTTTGCCGTCATTACTGCCGCTGTAGAGGACGACAAGATCGTTGCTGCCTATATCGATGAATTCCAGGTATTGAGCAAGGATGAGGCCCAGGGCGTTCCGAACACCGAGACGGTTTTCGCCGATCTCTATGCCGACGGAAAGGTTCTCGCTTCCAAGCGCGTCAATAATACCCTTTATTCTTCCATGCTCAAGAACAAAGCAAAGGCAACCATGGAAATTGCCGCCAACTATGACGTCATCGAAGCGTTTGCAACCGGCAAGACCATTGCTGAGCTTGAAACTGCCATCGACGGCAAGACCAAGGAAGAAATGGTCGATGCCGTTTCCGGCGCAACGCTCCAGGATACCCTCGGCTATCTGCAGGGAATCCTTGCCGCTGCCAAAGCTGCTCAGTAAAGCACTTCTGTTCAGCACTCCGCCCACGGGCGGAGTGTTTTTGCATTCCGCCGGACTTTTCAAAAAAGGCTTTTTGGCATATAATAGCACCTGACAAATGAGCCGGGAGGAAAGGAATGTACTGTCAGGTAATTGTCGATATCGTTCATGAAAATGTAGACAGGGTTTTTGTTTACCGCATTCCGGAAGGCATGACGCTGGAGGTCGGAATGCGGATTCATGTTCCTTTTGGAAACAGGAAAAATGTCGAGGGACTTGTGATTGAACTGACCGAAACCTGTGATCTTCCGGAAAGCCGAATCAAAGAGGTTCATGAGGTGCTGGAGGAATATCCCGCCGTTCTGCCTGAACTGATCCGCGTCGCCCAATACATTAAGGCCCACAGCTTCTGCACGCTGAGTCAGGCCCTTCGGCTCATGTATCCGGCACAGATGCGCGGACAGCGGATCCGCGAAAAAAAGCAACAGGCCATCCGGCTGCTGCTCACCGACGACGACGCCTTTGCCGCGGCACTTGAAAAGCAGAAGCGGGCACCGCGCCGCCTTGCCATTCTCAAAGCGCTCCGGCAGGCGGAAGGGCAGGAAATGCTCGTCTCCGTTCTGTGTCAGCAGGTTGGCAGCGGCAGGGATGCCATCCGCAGCCTTGAGCAGGACCATATGGTTGAGGTGTATGAGCAGGAAATCCAGCGCAAGCCCTATTCCGTCCTTCTGGCGCATTCCGACAAGGATCCGGTGCTGACGGACCAGCAGAATTCCGTGCTGCGTAAGATTCTGCCGGCCATTGAGAAAGGGGAAGGGCAGTTCCTGCTGTACGGCGTCACCGGTTCCGGAAAGACCGAAGTATTTATCCGTGCCGTCCGTCATACCGCCAGCCTGGGAAAGACGGCCATCGTTCTCGTGCCGGAAATCGCCCTCACGCCTCAGATGGTTTCCTGGTTTCGCTCCCGCTTCGGAGAGGATGCGGCCGTCCTTCACTCCCGCCTTTCCTCCGGTGAACGCTTTGATGAATGGCGGAGGATCCGGCGGGGAGAGGTTCATGTGGTGATCGGCGCACGTTCCGCCATTTTCGCGCCGCTTTCCAATATCGGTCTGATTATCATCGATGAGGAACATGAACAGAGTTACAGTTCAGACCATACGCCCCAGTATGATGCACGGGTGATCGGACGGCAGCGCTGTCTTCTCAGCCATGCCGTTCTCCTTCTGGCCAGTGCAACCCCGAGCATGCGTTCCTTTGCCATGGCCGGGCGGGGGGATTACGGTCTGCTGGAAATGCCGCAGCGTGTCCACGGCCGTCCCCTTCCGGATGTCCACATCATCGACATGCGGCGGGAACTGAGCATGGGGAACAAGACCGTTTTCTCCGGTCAGCTTCTGACCGGACTGACGCACTGCATAGAAAAGGGCAAGCAGGCCATTTTGTTTGTCAACCGGCGCGGCTTTGCCACCTTTGTCTCCTGCCGCAGCTGCGGTTATGTGGTTCACTGTGAGCACTGTGATGTCAGCATGACCTATCACAGCGTCGGAAATACACTGCGCTGTCATTACTGCGGCCAGGAACAGGCCGTTCCTGAGGTCTGTCCAAAATGCGGCAGCACCCATATCAAATACTTCGGAATCGGTACGCAGCGGGTGGAAGAGGAGGTTCACAAACTCTTCCCGTCCGTTTCGACGCTGCGGATGGACAATGACACGACGCAGCAGAAAGATGCGCACGCAATTCTCCTTGAACGTTTCAGGCGGCACGAGGCCCAGGTGCTCATCGGCACGCAGATGATTGCAAAAGGCCTGGATTTCCCGGATGTCACCATGGTGGGCATTGTGGCTGCAGATGCCATGCTGAATCTTCCGGATTACCGGGCGGCGGAACGGACATTCCAGCTGCTGACACAGGTGGCCGGCAGGGCAGGGCGTGCAGAGGACAAAGGGGAGGTTTTTCTGCAGACCTATGCCCCTGACCATTATGCCATTCAGACGGCCAGCCGTCAGGATTACCGGGCTTTCTTTGAAGCGGAGATGGCCAGGCGCCGTCAGACCAAATATCCGCCGTTTACCCTCATCGTGCGCAACGTCTATGAATCACTGGATGAGAATAAAGTCCACGTAACCGCGCAGTCCGGGTTTGATCTCATTCAGACCTTCTTTGAGCGGCGGGCCTATCTGCAGAAATACATCGTGTATCTTCGCGTCATGCCGTGTCCCATCTACCGGATACAGGATAAATACCGCTGGGAGATCCTGATGAGCATCATCGACCAGCCGGTCTGCGAGGAAGCGGTCGGCAAAATGAGTGAAATTGCCGGCATTCCCACCGAGGGCGTTGCCTCGGTCTGTCAGATCAATCCATCCGGGCTGATGTAATATCCCAGGAGGTTTCTCTCATGCCAAAGGACAAATTTCGCGTTCTTCTTGTCTCTGTCGGGATCTTCGGTCAGCGGTATCTCACCGAACTGACCTCCGGCAGCTATGATGCGACACTGGTCGGCATCGTCGATGTTGTCCCGCACCTTGAGGAAAAATACCCGGTCATTTCCCAGCTCCAAATCCCGGTATTTCCCACAATGGAGGCGTTCTATGCCCGGAATGCGGCCGATCTGGTCATTATCTGTTCGCCCATTCATCTGCATACCGAGATGATCCTGTGTGCGCTTGACCACGGATCCAATGTTCTCTGTGAAAAGCCGCTGTGTGCAGACCCGGCAGAAACCCGGCAGCTGGAACAGGCGGCCGCTCAGAAGAAGCTGATTCTGTCTGTGGGCTGGCAGCTCAATTATGACCGGACGGTGCAGAAAATCAAGCAGCTGATTCTTTCCGGCGCATTCGGGCCGGTGCGCGGCGGCAAATGCCTCCATGGGATGCGGCGGGGCCGGAACTATTACAGCCGGAACAACTGGTCCGGCCATCTTTTTGTCCATGGAAAACCCGTGATGGACAGTCCCTTCATGAACGGCTGTGCGCACACCTTTCAGATGATGACCTACCTGCTGGGGAACACCATGACAGAGGCCGAGGATATTGTCCGGGTGGAAGGGGAACTGTACCGGGCAAACCCGACCCTGGAGAATTATGACATTGCGGCGCTTCGCTGTTTTACCCGGGAAAATGTTCCGCTCCTTTATCTGACCTGCCACGCCATGCGGGAGGAATACCTGGGCCGGTTCGCCGAGATGGAATTCGAGGCGGGCACGCTCATCTGGGAGGAAGGACTGAGCTATCGGTTTGTTTACCGGGACGGGCGGGAGCCGCTTGATTTCGGTCCGGACAGCAGTCCCCGTTTCCAGAAGCTGCACGACATGCTGGCCTGTATGAGAGGCCAGCGTGACCTTCCGCTCTCACTGCCGCATACCGGACTGCCGCATTTACACGCCGTTCTTCTTGCACAGAATCTGCCTGTTCAGGATATTCCCGCGGACCGAATCAACATTCTTGAGGAGAAGGGCGATCGTTTCTGCTGTCCGAAGAATCTGGAGTCCGTTTTGAGAGAAGCCTATGCCAAAAATGCGCTTCCCATGGAAATCGGGCTCTCTCTGGTGAGGTGAAAGTATGAGAGGGGAGCAGGGACAGTCCGGATACTGGATTCCCGGTGCAGTCTCCGTCACTTTCCGGGATATGCACCTGGGCGCAGATGAAGTTCTTGAACTGATGGCTGAAACCGGCCTTGAGACCATCGAATGGAGCGAGAACGTTCACCTCATGGAAAACGATCCCGCCGCCGCAAGGGACCTGCGAAACCGGTCCCGCCGTGCCGGGATCTCCATTGCCGCCTATGGTTCCTATTATCGCCTTGGCACCCAGGCAGATCCCGAAAAGGCCTTTTGCTGCACGCTCCGAAACGCGGCTGCGCTTGAGGCACCGGTGGTTCGAATCTGGGCAGGTACTGAGGGCTCCGGGAACGTCAGCGACACAGATTTTCTGCGCCTGTGTCGGGAGGCACAGGCACTTGCCGAGATGGCCGGACGAGAGGGGATTCGTCTGGCCTTTGAATGGCATAAAGACACGCTGACCGATACGAACGCGTCTGCTTTTCGGCTGCTTTCGGAAATTGACCACCCGAACATTTTCTGCCTCTGGCAGCCAACCGCCGCGCTTTCACCCTCCGAGCGGGCCTTGGGACTGCATGAATTGCACCGGATAAAGCGCTTCATTAACTGCCATGTCTATTCCTGGCCGGGAAACACCCGATCTACCCTGAACGCGGCAGAGTGGCAGTATTATCTGGACGCCGCCGGACCATTGACACAGCCGCACGCGCTCCTTCTGGAATTTGTCCGGGATGATCTGCCTGCCCAGTTCCGGCAGGATGCGGCTATCCTGAAAGCCCTGATTCATGCACAGGAATAGGCCAATTTCTGCATCACGGTCAGAGTCAGGAATTGGACCGGCGGTTTATCAGGAAAACTTCCGGTCGCTTTCGCTTTTAAACCGCCGGTCTGTTTTACTTTGCGGCATTATCAGGTACAATAGCTGCTATAATTTTTATCCCTAACCGGAAAGAAAACGGAGGTCTTTCATGAAAATCGGTTTTATCGGCCTTGGGAACATGGGCTCAGCCATTCTCAACGGCATCCTTCAAAAGAATCTGGTGACACCTGATGATGTTTATGTATCGCGGAAACATCCTGAGAATGCAAAAAGCTATGCCAGCCAGGGCGTTCATGTCTTTCGTTCCAATATCGACGTGGCAAAGGCAGCGGATATTCTTCTTCTGGCTGTCAAGCCCAACATCCTTGAATCCGTTCTGGAGGAGATCCGCGGAGCCCTGACGGATCATCATCTGCTGATTTCCATTGCAGCCGGCTGGCCGCCGGAGCGCCTTCTGTCGGTCGTGCCCGAGAACGTTTCCTGCGTCTGTGTCATGCCGAATGTTCCGGCATCGGTCGGGGCAGGCTGTACCATTCTGAACGAAAAAGGGCGTTACACGCCTGAACAGATGGACATGGTCCGGCAGATTTTCAATTCAGTGGGGACGACAGCCCTTGTCGAAGACCGCTATTATTCTGTCTGCGGCGCTCTGACCGGCTGCAGTCCTGCCTTTGTCTTTGAGTTTATCGAAGCGCTTTGTGATGCGGCCGTTCTTTCCGGCATTCCCAAGCCTCTGGCGCTTTCGCTGACCGCGGAAATGCTTTCCGGAAGTGCGCAGATGGCCCTGAAGACAGGGGCGCATCCGGGGGCTCTGAAAGACCGTGTGTGTTCACCGGGAGGGACGACCATTGAAGGAATCCGCGCGCTTCACGAACAGGGATTCCATGCAGCCGTCATGGAGGCCTTGATTCGGGCCATCGAGAAAGGGAAGCGCCTCTGATTTTGTTAATTTTTTAACAAAATCAGAGGGGATTCTGACAGGAAAAGGGCGGCGTTTCGATCGATCACCGGATACTCCATCGGACTATGGCTCTGCTTTCAGATGATCAGACATTCGCAGTTTCGCTCGAGTACCGGCTGCTCCATCGAGCACTTCCCGGGTTCAAAGCAGCTTTCAGCCAGTTCCGAGGCAGCCACCGGCCTTCCGGCTCTGGCTATGCAATAACAGAAAAAGGAAATCGTTGATATGAAAGATATTACAGTCTACACGGACGGTGCCTGTTCCGGAAATCCCGGACCCGGCGGCTGGGCCTGTGTTCTGATGTACGGTGAACATATCCGGGAATATTCCGGCTATGATCCTGAAACCACCAATAACCGTATGGAAATGCTGGCCGCCATTAAAGCGCTGCAGTGTCTCAAGGAATCCTGCATCGTGAAGATCCATTCGGACTCGGCGTATCTGTGCAACGCCATCAACCAGCGATGGATTAACAACTGGCAGCGCAACGGATGGAAAACCTCGCAGAAAACGCCGGTGGAAAATAAGGATCTGTGGCTGACGCTGCTGGATGAGATGAGCCGTCATCAGGTCACATTCATCAAGGTCAAAGGACACGCCAACAACCGCTGGAACAACCGCTGTGATGAGCTGGCTACCGGTCAGGTCAAGCGGCGGGGCAGGCCGGAAGACTGACAGAGAGTATTCTGGAAGACTTCGCAAAACTCAGGTTTTACGAAGTCTTCCGTATGGGAGGAATCGGATTTGCCAAACAGTTACCATACAGACACCCAGCTGGAACGCACCCGGCGTCTCCATCAGCTTCTCAAGGAGCTCCCGGATGTGTGCAGCGATTATTTCCTCTCCATTGAACAGATTACCAGTTCGCTGACACGTTTGAGTTATGCCTATGATCTCAAACTGTTCTTTGAATATCTTTCATCCGAACTGTCGAAGTTCAACGGAAAGGAAATCCGTTTGTTCACCGCGGAAGATCTGAATCGGATTACCAAACAGGATATTGAAAAGTACGCCCGGTATTTATCCTATTACGTCAAAAACGAAGTGGATGAAGCCAGCGCGGAAAGCGCGGTCAGCCGTGAATACGTCAATCATGAATACGGAATCAAGCGGAAATACGCCTCGCTTCGGGGATTTTTCAAATACCTGTTTTCAGAGGGCCTGATTGACAGCAACGTAGCCTCGCTGGTGCCGCTGCCCAAACTCCATGAACGGGCCATCATCCGTCTGGATATTGATGAGGTTGCCCGTATTCTGGATGTGGCCGAAACCGGTCAGGATCTTCCGAAAACCTATCAGAAATACCATCGGGTCACCTCGAAACGGGATGTGGCGCTGCTTTCTCTGTTTCTCGGCACGGGCATCCGTATCAGTGAATGCGTCGGCCTGAATATCGATGATTTTGATTTTGAACAGAACGCCTTTGTCGTGACCCGCAAAGGCGGAAAAGAAGTCATCTTGTACTTTTCCGATGAAGTGGCGGACGCGCTGAAGACGTATTATCAGGAGCGCAAGGAAATTGAAACGCTGCCCGGGCATGAAAATGCGTTCTTTCTGTCGATTCAGCGGCGGCGCATCTCTCAGCGTGCGGTGGAAAACATGGTCAAAAAGTATTCCGCCATTGCCGCACCCCTGAAAAAGAAGATCAGCCCGCATAAACTCCGCAGTACCTTCGGAACAAATCTGTACCGTGAAACCGGTGACATCTATCTGGTGGCGGATGTTCTCGGCCACTCGGATGTCAATACGACGCGCAAGCATTATGCGGCCATGGCCGAGGATCACCGGCGCCTGGCGGCTGAAAAAACCGTTCTTCGTGATGATCATTAAAAAAGGTCCGTACCATGTACGGACCTTTGACTTTATTGCTCAGTCATCCTCAAAATCATATTCATCCTTCGCCTGTTCCCGGAAAATCTCGAAAACAGCCTCAAGGACATTGTCATCATCGACGGTCACGTATGTGACGTCATCGGAATCGTCCCCATCTTCCGGCTCTACGACCTGAAGAATAACGACCTCATCCTCATCATCCGGCAGAAGGACGACGTATTCCTTTCCTTCATACTCAATCGACGCGCAGAATTCAAATTCTACATCGTTGCCGTCTTCATCCGTCAGGACAACCTTCTCATCATCATCATAAGGACGCTCAAATTCTTCATTCATTTCAAGTCCCCCCAATCAGCACACATTTCATGGTTAAAAAACAACCAGATGTAATATACCATAAACAATCCTGAAATACAATCCTAAATTCTCAGGCATCGGCCAAATAAGGTTTCATGGACTCTTTATAGCACAGGCGTCCGAAGTCGTCAAAGACCAGATAGATCGGCTCCGAATCCGTATATTTGAGAATTTCATCCATATGGACACTTTCCCGGAAACTGAGGAACGTATAGCTGACTCCGGTACGTTTTGCCCTGCCGGTCCGGCCGATCCGGTGCACATAGTACTCTTTTTTCTCCGGCAGATCGTAATTGATCACCGCATCGACATCATCCACATCAATGCCGCGGGCCGCAATATCGGTGGCCACAAGCAGATCGAATTTCTCCGCACGGAACCCTCGCATGACGGCATCCCGCTGGGACTGTTTCACGTCGCCATGCAGGCATTCCGCATTGTATCCCAGTTTTTTCAGCCGGTCCGTCAGGCGCTGCGTCATGTCTTTCGTATTGCAGAAAATCATGCACCTTTTGAAATTCCCCGTGTCCAGCAGGTACAGGAGATGATCATACTTGTCCTTCGGATCGGTATCAATGACGTATTCCGTAATCTTCGGTTTGTCCTCTTCAAGCGCCTTGACCACTAGTTCAACCGGTTCATGCTGATACTTCCAGGAAATGGTCATGACATCCTGATTCGTTGTCGCACTGAACATCACCAGCTGACGATCCGGGGAAACACAGCCGATGATCTTCTCCACATCCTCCACAAAGCCCATTTTCAGCATCTCATCCGCTTCATCGAGAACCACGGTATGCACCCCGTGAAGGCTGATGTTGTGCCGCTTCATATGGTCCAGGAGGCGTCCGGGCGTTGCCACGATAATCTGCGGCTTCTTCTGAAGGACCGCCAGCTGTTTGCGGAACGGCTGTCCGCCATAGATCACCGCGATCCGCACGCCTTTGATAAAATGGGCCAGATCCGTCAGATCATCTGCGATCTGCTGAGCCAGTTCCCGGGTAGGCGCCAGAACCAGCTCCTGCGGCTTCGGGTCGTTCACATTGATATACTCAAGCATCGGAATGCCAAATCCGAGGGTCTTCCCTGTTCCCGTCGGTGCAATGGCAATAATATCATGCCCTTTCATCATATACGGAATACATTTTTCCTGAATGGAGGTCAGTTCGTGGAAATTCAGCCACTCAAAGGCTTCGACCACTTCAGGACTGATATCCATCTGTTTCAGTTTCTCAGCACCACTGTTCATGCTCTATAAATCCTTCCCTGCAGAATGCGCGTTGATTCCCCTACTCAATGTTCCGGGAACTTCGCAGATCAAGTGTCTTTTTATGACTGGTGACATTTAACACCAGCGCAATGCCGGCCATATTCACGACCAGATTCGTTCCGCCATAACTGATAAACGGCAGCGGGATTCCGGTAATGGGCATAACGCCGATGCACATTCCCACGTTTTCATATACGTGGAACAGAAGCATTGCCATAACGCCCAGAATTATCAGCCGTCCATAACGGTCATCCGTGTTATAGGCAAGCAGAAGCATTCGAATAATCACGATCAGATACAGAAGCAGCAAAACCACCGATCCGACAAACCCCAGTGTTTCCCCAACGACCGTAAAAATAAAATCGGTATGATTTTCCGGAACGTAATTCAGGTGGGTCAGTGTTCCCTCGGCCCATGCCCCTTTCCCGTAAAACCCTCCCGAACCAATCGTCACCTTGGAATTGACGATCTGATATGAGCTGCCGGTGGGATCTGACTCCGGATTGATGAAGGCGACGAGGCGAAGCCATCTGAAGTTGTTGGTTGAGGCCAGATAGAAAACAAGCGGAATCATCAGGCCGATGGCCAGCGAGCCCCAGGCAAAAATGACTTTCAGCTTTGTCCCGCACATGAAAATCAATACGACGAAAATAACCACGAAGACCATGAAGGTTCCCACGTCAGGCTGTGCAATAATCAGCACCGCCGGAATGGCAAAATGAACAATCACGTGAATATAATGCCGTATATTTGGAAACGGCTGATCCGGATACTTTGTCAGACGTTTGGACAGGGTGATAATCAGCGCAATTTTGGCCAGCTCGGAGGGCTGAAACGTTCGGTCCAGGAAGCGGAACCAGCCGCTGACGCCGTTGATCTTGCTTGTTCCAAGGACCAGACCCAGTAAAAGAATATCAACGATATAGATGACCGGCCACATTCGCCCGATAAACTCATAGCTGACCGTCTGAATCAGGGCGACGACGACCATCGACACCACCACCCAGAGAAGCTGCAGACGTCCGTTATTGGCCGCCATGACCAGTTCCTGCATGGACCGCTCTGCACCCAGCGACGGGTTATAGTTGGCGATCGTAATGGCCAGTACCCCATAAAAAGCCAGTGCATAGGACGAAATAAGAAGAATCCAGTCAAAATGTGCCCTGGCCAGATGTTCTCTTTTCAGTTTAAACATACAATCATCCTTTTTTGAAAATCAGGCAAGTTCACCGTAAATCCGCCTGAAAATCCGCTGCTCTTTCCAGGACAGGGATGCAGCGCCTTCCCCGTTGGCTTTCAGGGTAAAGAAATCCGATGTTCGCGGAATGGGTCCCAGGACCGGGCAATCCAGGAGAAGACTCATTGTATTTGCATCATACTGCACTTTTTTGCGTATCAGCGCATGGTCCTCAAAATTGACGACCGGAAAGACTTCCGCAGGCAAAGCCCGGTACTGCTGAAAAAGGGATTCACACGGCCTGAGGGAAAAGGGATCCGGCCGTGTGACCAGGATAATCCGATCCTCCCGCTGCATGAGCGAAACACTGAACGGGTTTGAACCGGTTGGAAGATCCAGAAGGATCAGATCATACTTTCCCTGCAGCGCCAGAATCAGGCTCGACAGATCATCCAGAGGAACACAGGACATCAGGGAGGTGCAGGCATAATCGAGGCCGGGAAAGCCGGGCACCGGATAAAGCGCTGCATTGATCTGTACATGGTCCACCAGAACATCGGTCAGATCCACCGTCACAACGCTCTGGATTCCGAGAAACAGATCACAGGTCCGGAACGGTCCGGCTGTATCAAGGAGCAGTGTTTTCCGCCCGCTTCCGGCGGCTGTCTGCGCCAGCCCCACCGCAATGCTGGATTTCCCTGAACCTCCGCTGCCGGAGGCGATCATCCAAATCTTTCCCATAACCTCTCCTGTCCGCTCATCGTCTGCCTGTGCAGGTCCGTCAATTAATACGCCAGCGCATTCGACGGCGCAATCAGATCATCCCCGCCCAGACTGCGATGATCCAGATAGTACTCAACAATTTCACGAATCGTAATGGAACAATAGGATCCGCTGTAACCGTGCGGAATATACACCGCGATGGCAATTTCCGGATTTTCAAAAGGCGCAAAGGCGACCATCCACGCGTTATTCTCAAGGTCGACTTTCGTCTTTTCTGCTGTTCCCGTTTTAGCGCCGATCTGTTTGCCCAGATCCGTTCCGCTGAAGAACCGGGTTGCCGTACCTTCTGCCTCCGTAACGCCGTACATCCCCTGGCGTATCTTGGCATAATAGGCGTCAATTTCAGGATGTTCGATCTGTGAGGCAAGAATCGGCGAGCTCTGGCTGATCACCTCTCCCTCCGGCGAGATGATCGAATCAACCAGCCGAAGGTCATACACATATCCTCCGTTTGCCACCGCGGCAATATACCGCGCAACGGCAACCGGCGTAATGGTGGTAATGGACTGACCGACGGCGCACATGATGGCCTCGGAACCACCCCATTTAATTTCGTTCAGCATGATATAGGTATCACCGGCGACAATCTGCAGATAGACCAGCTCACGCGGCATATCCAGTTCTTCCATCAGAATGGTACGTATCTGCGGCAGCCACTCTGACTGGTTGGAATCTACGGCCATGTCCATCAGCCGCTTCACGCATTTATTCAGTTTTCCCTCATCAAAAATCATGCCGTAATCATCGCCGACGCTGATCAGATGTTTTTTGATGTTGTTAAACACGATGGAGGGACGCCAGGTGCACTGCTCGGCTGCCGAGATGGCCTTGTTTTTGTCATACAGGGAGGTCTGTGAACCCACATATCCCTGCAGTTCACCCGGAAGGTCAATGCCGGTCCGGGTGGTAAGGCCATACAGAGCCGCTGTTTTATACAGCTGGTCATCCGTGTTCTCATACAGCCTTGAGCCGACGGTATAAAAGAAATAGTTGCAGGAATGGGTCAGTCCCTCTGACACCGTCTGGTTGGCATGTCTTTGCAGCTGTTTCTGATTGATCCAGCACCTCGGCGGATTGCTCTTGTCATAGACATCGAAGTAGCCCTTGTCATCAATGGTTTCATCCATCGTCAGGACACCGGAGGTCAGTCCCGCCGTGGCCGTCACCAGTTTGAAGATGGAGCCCGGCGTATCACGGGAACCAATGGCATAATTGACCAGCGGATTTCTTGAATCCAGAAGAATGGATGCAGCGGCTTCGCCGCCTTTAATGAACGCGTTGGGATCAAAAGGCGGATAGCTGGCCAGAGAGAGCACTTTCCCCTGCATGTCAATGATGACCACCGCGCCTTTTTCAGCCAGTTCAATCGGGTTCGAGTCAAAATCACGTGTGGTTCCCTGAAGAACCGTTTTGTTCGTATCCAGCCATGTATCACTGTTCAGAAGCCGCTCCTGCTCATCGCGGATGTAGTTGATATTCTCCTCCAGAGCCGATTCGGCAACCCGCTGCAGATTGGAATCAATGGTCAGTTTGATATTGTTTCCATCCGTGGCCTCCGTCGTCGAAAGCGTCCGGCTGACCGCTCCGTAACGGTCAATTTCCACCACACGTTTTCCGACCCGCTGAGAGGTACACGGCGTCAGCCAGTCCTCCATAGATTTTTCCACGCCATCCAGCCCGATCAGGTCAGACAGTGCGTATCCCTTATCCCGGTACTGCGCATAATAGGTATCGTAATTCTGGATTTTTCCGATATAGCCGATGACATGACAGGCCATGGTTCCGTTCGGATAAACCCGCTGGGTGCTGACCGAAACGCTGATTCCGGTAAGCTTCAGCGCTTTTGCCTCAATCTCAATGACCGTCTCCCAACTGACATTGGAGGCGATGGTAATCGGCTGCGAAAGAAAGGCGTTATTCTGCATGGTTTCCCAGACAGCGAGGATCTTGATCTTCTTCTCCTCACTCATATCATCCGGAATCCGATAACGCCGGCATAACGTATCAAAGAGTTCCTGCTGCGGAAATCTCGTCACGCTCTGCACATAGAAGTTGCTGCGCCACATCTCCTCACGTGCGTTTTGCTGTGAAAGCGTATAATCATTATTGTTCCATGTAAATACCCAGAGGCCGGTCATGGGGTCACGAACCATTGAAAAGGCCGTGTCCATTTTCCCGCCGTTTTTCTCGACAATATCGATGACATCAATAATCGCGCTGGTATAAACCTGATACTGCGAGAGCGTTCTCCCCTCCGCGTCAGTCTCACTCGGAACAAAATTGGGGTCCCGATAAAATTTCACATTGTAAATTTGCTTGTCATAGGCAAGGGTCAGCGAATTCGAATCCATGATTGAACCGCGGTTGCCCTGACTGTTGATCGTCTTGGTCTTTTTTCTCTCGGCGCTGGCCAGATTGTCCTCATAGGAGATCACCTGAAGATTAAAAAGACGCACAACCAGAACGGCAAACATCAACAGGATAATCACCATCACTGTGATAAAACGACCTGTATACTGTTCTTTCACTTGATGTTAATCCTCCTTAATTCGGCATCCTTTTCCCGCATTTCTTTTCGGTGCTGTCTGTTTCTTCTGATAAGATCAATGGCCGCCGCTGCCGGAATGACCAGAACCGTTGTTAAAATGACACAGACAAACATGCGGAAAAAGGTGACATACCCCTGTTCCGCGCCAACCAGAAAGAGATACCCGATATAAATGATTTCCCGGACCATGGTCATGGAGAACGTAATAATCGCATATTCCAGAAAACGCTTGTGCTTCATCTTTCTGAATGCATTATTCAGTCCTCCGCGAATCAGGGCCGAAATATAGCCAATGAACGTATAGACAACCAGATTGATGGCCGGTGCATACCCGGTCGTCGTATCGTAGAACAGTCCCACCAGCGCGCCCGCCACAAATCCGCCGAACAGTCCATACTCATCGGTCAGAAGCACCAGAAAAATGATCATAAAATCCGGTGCAACCGTAAAAACCCGGAAATACCTGGCGACCTCTGTCTGAAGGACACAGACCAGAAGAGAGAAAAAGAACAGTTTCAGAAAGCGCGTCATCCTTGTTCCTCCTCTCTCTTCCCTGTTGTTTGTCTGATGATCAGTTTACAGTTTGTCCGTTTCCGGCAGAGTTCCCCTGACGGTTAAAAATCCTCAGGGAATTCTGCCGGTTCATCCTCCTCAAGATAGAGGTCCGGATCTTCCGATTCCGACGGAAGATCCGACGGGGGCGTCGGTGTCGGCGTTTCCATCGGCTCCTCCGTGCGTTCAGGCGTCGGTGTGGCATACCTGACCGCGGAATCTCCCATCGCTTCCTCGTCAATCATGACATCGAGAACCTCCAGTTCAGGCGAGGCGGTAGGTGCTCCGGGTGCATCCGGAAGCGGAACCGGCGTTGAGGCATTGAGCCGTTCCTCTTCAATGACGGCCTGCGGACGTGCTGTCGCGACCGGTGCCAGGATCACTTCCGTATTGTTGTAATTATCCGGCATTTCCTCAATCTCCGCGTAATACCGGAGAACAAGGACATTTTCCACATGCTCAAAGTCCGCCGCCGGCTCCACAACAATATAATGCTTGTTGTCCTCAATGGCTCTCGTGCTCTCGCGCACATAGCCGATCAGAAGGCCTTTCGGGAAGGAGACGCCGACACCCGATGTAATCACCCGGTCGCCGGGCCGCGGCACACTGTCTGCGGACAGGTAGTACATCCGGCACAGCGGTTCCCCCGTGCTGCCCAGTGTTCCCTTGATGGCTCCCTGGTCACGGCTGCTTTCGATCAGCGCAGCCAGACTCGCCTGATCATCAATAATCGTAATGACCTTTGAGGTCGTCGGATAAACCTCGTACACATAGCCGATCAGGCCCTCGGAGGTGATGACCGCCATCTGGGAATCCACGCCGTCGATGGACCCTTTATTAATGGTGAAGGTTGAAAAATAGTTTCCTGTTTCACTGGCGATCACCCTGGCCAGAATGGGGTTCATCGTGGCACGTGTCTCATACTCCCCGAGAAGCGCCCGAAGCTGGTTATTTTCCTCTTCCAGTTCTTCATACAGAATCGTACGCAGGATCAGCTCATCATTCTGTGCCTTGAGCTGATTATACTCATATTCGATGTTTCCTCTCAGTTTCAGTCTGTACAGATACGCTGAAAACTCATGCATGACCGTTGAAACCAGATTCTGAACCGGGGTGATGATAAAGGAGAGCCCCATCTCAAACGTTCTGGTTCTTCCTGTCACCTGCTGGAAAATCGTAAACCCCATGATTAAAACCAGAAGAACAATCACAATCCGTTTTAGGTAAGCATACAGAACAGGATGTTTTTTCTTCACTGATTTCTCTCCATTCCTGATGATCCGTCCTTAGATTTCATCCGATCTTCCATCGTTGAAACCCTGACCATTACCCGTTCGGTTTTCCTGTCTGATTCTGCCCGACGATCTCCTCAAAATGATCCGCCATGGCACCTGCCCCCAGAATGGTCGATTCCTCAGCCACACGGCCGACCGAAACCGGTATTCCAAGTTCATCGACAATCAGCGCATCCAGTCCGGGAAGCTGTGCACTTCCGCCCGTCAGAATAATGCCGCCCCGCATAATATCCTCGCACAGCTCCGGCGGGGTCATTTCCAGTACCTGGCGAATCTCCCCGATGATATTCATCAGCACCGGATGAATCGCCCTGCAGATCTCGGAGGTCTTCACATCCTGCGTAAAGGGCATTCCGGTCGCCTTATCGCGTCCCCGGACCACCGCAATTCTGTCCTGGTTTTCCTCTTCCCGGACATCCGTCAGATCATACTTGATCTGTTCGGCAATCCGTTCCGTGATCTCAATGCCATACCGTCTGTCCAGATGTTCCCGGATCGTCTCATCGATCAGATCCCCGCCCATCTGGGCAGACCGGGAGGCGACCGTTCCATCCAGGGAAATCAGCGCTGCCTCGGTTGTTCCGGCACCAATGTCCACCACAAACGTCGCCTTTTCATTTTTCCCTGCATTGTTTTCCGCAATGGCCGCCGCATAGGACTGCTCCACCACATGAATCTGCCGGACACCGCTCTTCCCCAGCACGTTGATCAGGGACTGCCGCTGAACCGCATTGGCCAGTCCCGGGATGGTGACAATGGCACGCGGTTTAAACGTAAAACGGCTGCCAATCGCTTTCGTCAGGAGATAATGCAGCATAATCTGCGCATTCTCATAATCCACAATGATCCCGGAACGAATCGGCCGGACAACTTTGTATTCCGAGTTGGACCGTCCCACAAATTCTTCGCAGCTGTCGCCAATGGCAACCACCGGCGAATGACGTCCGCTCACTCTCAAAACCAGCATGGACGCTTCATTGATCACAATCCCCTTATTCTTTACATAAATACGGGTATTGCACGTTCCCATATCAATGGCCACATCCTGCGAAAACTGAAAAATCGGCATCCGTTACTCCTTTGCAGGCCTCACTGTTGATC
>DGWH01000134.1:0-34851 GCA_002395225.1 Christensenella sp. UBA4263 | reverse complement strand
GCTCCTTATTTCCTAGTTCATAAAACATCTCTGCCAGTACAGAGAGCGGAAGGCCGACCACATTGCTGTATGAGCCTTCAATCCGGTCAATAAAGGCATCTCCTGCCCCCTGAATCGCATAGGCGCCTGCCTTGTCAAGCGGTTCACCGCTGGCCGCATAGGCCTCAATTTCCGCCTGCCGCAGCGGCCTGAAATGAACCCGGGTCACCTCACAGCGCTGAATCTTCCGCCCGTTTCTCGAGTCAATCATCGTTATTCCGGTATATACCTCATGCCAGATGCCGGAAAGACTCTCAAGCATCCTCACCGCATTCTCCGCCGTATGCGGTTTCCCCAGAATGGTTTTCCCAAAGACCAGCGTGTCTGCCCCGATCACAATGGCATCATCGTGCTTCTGCGCCACCGCAGAGGCTTTCCGGTCGCTGAGGATCCGTACCCGTTCCTCCGGGGATCCCGTGCAGCTTTCATCCACATCGGATACCTCGATCACGAATTCCGGCACAATCAGGGATAAAAGACTCTCTCTTCTGGGGGATCCGGATGCCAGAATCACCGGACAGTCCAACTGTATCACAGGCCAAATGCCTCCTTGCCATGTCAGTTCACGCCGGGGGGAGCCTTTTGACCGCACACCGGCTAATGATCGCGTTATTATATCACATCTTTGCGGCAGATGCAAAAATCGAGAAATGCCCGTCTGGCAGCCTCCTTTGTGGGCCTCTATGCTGGTCTTTCGCCGGAGCGACTTTGTTCTGGCCCAAATTTGACATACTGTCGCTGCGCGACAGGGCCGCTCCTTTCCCGGAAGAGAAATGCCCCTTCGCCCCGGCAGGCTTCGATGGATTCGCAGGCGTGAATCGATTTTGCTTGCCATTGTGCATCTTTATCGCGTATAATGACTTTGTCAGACATCCGGTCCGCCATGATGACTGATGTCTTTCCGTATTACGAAAGTTCCGGAAACAGTGTTTCGTTTCATGGAACATCTGGAGTTCAATATGATCAGTTTACAGGTTACCGGACTTACCAAATCTTTCGGTATCAATGAAGTTCTTAAAAATATCACGTTTTCCCTTCAGGCAGGCGACAGAGCCGGGATTGTCGGTGTAAACGGCTGCGGAAAAACCACGCTGATGCGCATCCTGGCCGGACTGGATTCTGCGGATAATGGGACCGTTGCCATGGCCAAAGGGCTCCGTACAGGCTACCTGGCCCAGCAGGACACCCTGCAGGAAAGCGGCACCATCTGGGAGGAGCTGACCTCGGTTTTTGAGCCGGTTTTCCGGATGGAAGAGCGCCTGCGTCTCCTTGAAACTGAGATCGCCGCTCATCATGAGGATTCACAGCTGTTTGAGACTCTGTCCAATCAGTATGACCGCCTGATGGCCACTTTTGAGGATGCCGGCGGCTATTCCTGGAAAAGCCAGATTATCGGTGTGCTGAACGGCCTCGGCTTTAAGCCGGAACAATATGATTATCCCCTGAGCACCCTGTCAGGCGGTGAACGGACCCGATTTACCCTCGCCCGTCTCCTGCTTTTGAAGCCGGATCTGCTGATGCTGGATGAACCGACCAACCATCTGGACATGGATACCCTCAGCTGGCTTGAAAACTATCTGACTTCCTACCAGGGAACCGTTCTTGTCATCTCACATGACCGGTATTTTCTGGATCATATCTGCAACAATATCATTGAAATCGTCTCCGGACGAAGCGAGCAGTACCGCGGAAACTATACCGCTTTCATGCGTCAGCGGATGGAACGCCTTGAAACCCGTCTTCGTGCCTATGAGCTTCAGCAGAAAGAAATCGAACGGCAGGAGGCTATTATCGCCCGTTTCCGGATGTTCAACCGGGAAAAATCCATCCGTGCCGCCGAGAGCAGAGAAAAGGCGCTGGACCGGATGGAACGCCTTGAAAAGCCGGTTGAGGACAAAACTATCCGCTTCCGGTTTGAGGCAAAGCGCCGGACCGGCGAGGATGTCCTTCAGGTCGAGCATCTGGCCAAGTCCTTTGAACATAAACCTCTCTTTGACGATTTAAATCTTCACGTCCGTGCCGGCGAGCACATTGCCATCATCGGCCCGAACGGAATCGGAAAAACCACGCTGATCCGCATGCTTCTTGGTGATCTTGACCCCGATGCCGGACAGATCTCCTTTGGCGCCAATGTCGATATCGGGTATTACGATCAGCACCAGAGCACACTGGACCCGAATAAAACCGTTCTGGATGAGGTATGGGACCGGTTTCCTGCCATGGAACAGTCGGATGTCCGCGGCGCGCTGGGAATGTTTCTCTTTACCGGCGATGATGTCTATCAGCCGATCCGCACCCTCTCCGGCGGCGAACGCGGACGGGTGGCGCTGACCATTCTCATGCTGCGCCATGACAACCTCCTTCTTCTGGATGAGCCCACCAACCATCTGGATATGGATTCCCGGGAGGTGCTCGAAAATGCCCTCTCTGATTTCAACGGAACCATCATTACCGTCTCGCATGACCGGTATTTTATCAACCGGATTGCCGACCGGATTATCGAGATGCAGCCGGATGGGATCACGCTGTATCTGGGCAATTATGACGAGTATCTGGAGAAGAAGAACGCGCCGAAAGAGGTTATCCGGGAAGCCGGAAAAACACGGACGCTGATCGAAAAAGAAAAGAAGAAGGAAAAACTCAGCCGGCAGGCGGAAAAGCAGCTGATTCAGCAGCGCAATCAGGCGGAAAAAGCTGTGACGGAAAAAGAAGCGGAAATTGCCGAACTGGAAAGCCAGCTGAGTCAGTCCGCGCTATATCAGGACACGGAAAAGGCACTGGCCATTCAGCTCCGTTATCAGCAGGCACAGAAAGAGCTGGAAGACCTGTTTCAGGAATGGGAGAAAGCCGAATCAGCGCTTAACCAATGATACGTGACAATCGGGGTTTGCCTGCCGCTGCGGCGGCAGTTAGTCAGACATTGACCATTCAACGGTGCAAAACAATCAAGCTGCGGCTCATAAAAAGGAGGACTGACGATGCTGTTTATTGGAATCTGCGGTGCAAGCGGAAGCGGTAAATCGACTCTTGCCCAGGAACTCGCTACCATGGTCAATAAAAGTATTCTCATTATCAATCAGGACGCGTATTACTTTGATCATCCGGATCTGACCTTCGAGGAACGCTGTCGTCTTAATTTCGATGAGCCTGGTATCTTTGATCACGATCTCATTCTCCGGGATATTTCCTCTCTCCTGGAGGGACAACGTGTCCCCAGAAAACGGTATGACTACACCCGGCACTGCCGCGCGGACCAGACCGATGAATACCTTGAACCCCACGATGTCATTATTCTTGAGGGCATTCACGCTTTCTATGATGAGCGCCTGCGCAATCAGATGGACCTCCGTCTGTACATGCACGTGGAATCCGATATCTGTCTTCTGCGCCGCATCCAGCGCGACATCGTCGAACGCGGAAGGGATATTGACAGCATCGCCAATCAGTACATGACCACCGTCAAACCGATGTTCGATCAGTATATCCGCAACTATGAACAGTATGCCGATGTCATCGTCGCCGGCGGCGGGAAAAATGCCAGGATCACCGAGATTCTTGCCGGCTATATCAACAACGACCTGCATCTGTACTGGGGCAGAGGCAGTCGCAGCCGTAAAAACTGAGAAATACAAAAGCTGTGGGCAAGCCCACAGCTTTTTTTATCAGCCCCTGACCTTTAAGCGTACCAGTGCACGCTCCAGCTTGGCCCGGGCCAACGTGAGTTCCTTGGCACTTTTCGCTTCGCTAATCCGATGCTCCGCGACTTCTTTCGCCTTTCTGGCTCGTTCGGCATCGATATTTTCCGCCCACTCAAACGTCGTGGACAGAAGGTTTGCACGGTTATCCAGCATGGACAGCAGTCCGCCAATACAGGCAGCCCGACGCTTTTCCCCGTTTTCCGTGACAATCAACGCCTCACCTGCTCCGACACCGGCCACATAATTTTCATGATGCGGCAGAAGGCCGAGATCACCATCAAGCATCCGCAGACGAAGAGACTGTACCTCACCGTCAAACATCTGCCCGTCCGGTGTGCTGACCGTCAGGTGAAATGTACTCATGAGCGATCACCCTTTTTTGCTTTTTCAACCGCCTCATCAATCGATCCGACAAACAGGAACGCGCTCTCCGGAAGATCGTCATGCTTTCCTTCGATGATCTCCCTGAATCCGCGCACCGTTTCCTTTACCGGCACATATTTTCCCTGATAGCCGGTAAACTGCTCTGCCACGCTGAACGGCTGGGACAGGAAGCGCTGAATCTTACGTGCACGGGAGACAATCAGCTTATCATCCTCTGAGAGTTCATCCATACCCATGATGGCGATGATGTCCTGCAGCTCACGATAACGCTGCAGAATACGCTGCACCTCGCGGGCAACCCTGTAATGCTCCTCGCCCACCACATCCGGCGTCAGGATACGGCTGGTACTCTCCAGCGGATCCACGGCCGGATAAATACCCAGCGAGGCAATCGCTCTTGAAAGAACCGTCGTCGCATCCAGGTGCGCAAATGTCGTTGCAGGTGCCGGGTCAGTCAGGTCATCCGCAGGGACATAGACCGCCTGGACGGAGGTAATGGATCCGCGTTTCGTGGAGGTAATGCGCTCCTGAAGGGCACCCATTTCCGTTGCCAGTGTCGGCTGATAGCCAACCGCGCTGGGCATACGTCCCAGCAGAGCGGATACCTCAGAACCGGCCTGCGTGAAACGGAAAATGTTGTCGATGAACAGAAGAACATCCTGTCCTTCACGGTCACGGAAGTACTCGGCCATGGTCAGTCCGGAAAGACCAACCCGCATACGGGCCCCCGGGGGCTCATTCATCTGACCATAGACGAGGGCGGTCTTGCTTAAAACACCGCTCTCCTTCATTTCATAGTACAGATCGTTTCCCTCACGGGTACGCTCACCAACACCGGTAAAGACAGAAAGTCCGCCGTGCTCCTTGGCAACATTGTTGATCAGCTCCATGATCAGAACGGTCTTTCCAACGCCTGCACCGCCGAAAAGGCCGATCTTTCCGCCTTTTGCATACGGTGCAATCAGATCAACGACCTTGATGCCGGTTTCCAGCATTTCCGTAGAGGTTTCCTGCTCATCATAGGACGGAGGATTCCGATGAATCGGCCACCGCTCCACATCCTCGGGAGCCGGCTGATTATCCACCGGTTCACCAAGCAGATTAAAGATACGGCCAAGACACTTTTCACCCACCGGAACGGTGATTGGGCTTCCGGTGTCCACCGCCTCTGTGCCGCGAACCAGACCGTCGGTACTGCTCATGGCAATGCAGCGAACCACATCATCACCGATATGCTGCGCAACCTCAGCCACAATACGTCGGTCTCCGCTGCGTACCTCAACGGCATTCAGCAGCTGCGGCAACTGGCCATCTTCAAATTTTATATCCAGCACCGGACCAATAACCTGGTCAACGGTGCCGACATTTCCCTTTGCCATAATGTCGCTCCTTTACAGGCATCATGTTGTCATTTGCCTGCGATGCTTTGTCTGAGGCCTGAGCCGGAACGTCTCTGTCGCTGCGCGACAGGATCACGCCTTTACAGGCCTCATGCTTATCTCTTGTCGGAGTGGTCAAACCCCTGTCTCAGGCACAGAGCCACTCCATCCGGGTTCATGATCAAAGCCCGCTGCCCGGAAAGGCCCGGGCAAACTGCCGGTCCTGGTCAGGAACCCTTCATCCTTATCCCTTAATCAGTGCTCTGCACCGGCAACAATTTCCGTAATTTCCTGTGTAATGGCACCCTGACGCGCACGGTTGTAACGCAGACTCAGATCTTCAATCATTGCGGATGCATTTTTGCTTGCCGCATCCATCGCTGTACGCCGTGCACCAAGTTCGCTGGCCACAGACTCACACATGGCACCGTAGATCATACCGGAAATATAGTGCGGAACAATCGTATCATAGACCGCATTGGCACTCGGCTCATAAAGGACAAGCGGCTCAATGCCTTTTTCTGTCTGTTCCTTCTTTTCTTCCCTGTAATCGACCAGCGGCAGAAGCTGCACAGAATCCGTTGTCTGGGTCAGAAGCGACACGAAACGTGTATAGATGACACTTACCCTGTCAAACTCACCTGCCAGATATCCCTTTGTAATCAGTCGTGCAAGCTCAAAGCAGTCACCGACCATAATCCCGGCTGCCTCAACAAACGCATCCGTGACTATATCGGCACCTCTGCGCTGAAAATACTCATAGGCCCTTTTTCCGATGGGAATAATGCAGGTCTTGATGGGATCCTCCCGAACCAGCGCTTCATAATACCGGAAAACGTTGCTGTTGTATCCGCCCGCAAGTCCGCGGTCACCGGCGATCACGATCAGACACTGACGCTCAATGGTCCGTCTGACCTGATAAGGTGAGGAAAAGTCCGTCGTGGAATCCTCAATCCTGTCCATCGTATCGCGCAGTGCAGAAAAATACGGATAAGCTCTTTCCTCACGCTCTTTTGCGCGACGCAGCTTGGAGGAGGCAACCAGCTCCATTGCCTTCGTGATTTGCATGGTGCTTTCCACGCTTTTGATGCGCAGTTTGATATCCTTCATGGATGCACCTGCCATGTCAAATCCCTCCCTTTACTTTGCCAGAAAGTCTTTCGTATAATCCGTCAGCGCTCTGACCAGCTTATCCTCGGTCGCTTTTTCAAATTTACCGGTCGTCCGGATCTCATTCAGCACATCCTGATGCTGCGAATCCAGTCTGGCATACAGGCCCTGCTCATACAGTGCAACACGATCAACCGGCACTTCTTTCAGGAAATCGTGCGTGACGGCATAGATAATACAGACCTGCTTTTCAACCGGCACCGGTGAATTACGTCCCTGCTTCAGCACTTCCACCACGCGTTCGCCCTGAGCCAGACGCGCTTTTGTATCCGCATCCAGATCCGATCCGAACTGGGCAAAGGACTGCAGTTCACGATACTGGGAATAGATCAGTTTGAGTGAACCGGCCACCTTCTTCATTGCCTTGATCTGTGCATTTCCGCCAACACGGGAAACAGAGATGCCCGGGTTGACCGCCGGCATGATGCCGGAATGGAACAGCTCGCTTTCAAGGAAGATCTGACCATCCGTGATGGAAATGACGTTCGTCGGAATATACGCTGAAACATCGCCCGCCTGGGTCTCAATGATCGGCAGCGCGGTCAGCGAGCCTCCGCCGTATTCCGGCGCAAGCCTTGCCGCACGCTCAAGCAGACGGCTGTGCAGATAGAAAACGTCTCCGGGGTATGCCTCACGTCCCGGCGGTCTGCGGATCAGCAGGGACAGTGCACGATAGGCAACGGCATGCTTGGAAAGATCATCATAGATAATCAGAACATCCTTGCCCTTCTGCATGAAGTACTCACCCATTGTGCATCCTGCATAGGGGGCGATATACTGCATGGGCGCCAGCTCAGAGGCCGTCGCGCTGACAACAATGGTGTAGTCCATTGCCCCTGCCTTGCTCAGCTGTTCAACCAGCTGAACAACGGTGGAGTTCTTCTGTCCGATTGCCACGTAGATACAGATCACACCGGTATCCTTCTGGTTGATGATCGTATCTGTCGCAATCGCCGTTTTGCCCGTCTGACGGTCGCCGATAATCAGCTCGCGCTGACCGCGGCCAATCGGAATCATGCTGTCAATGGCCTTGATTCCCGTCTGAAGCGGCACATTAACCCCTTTGCGCTCAATGATTCCGGGCGCGGGGCTTTCAATGGGGCGCATCTCCGTCGTGGCAATTTCACCTTTGCCATCGATGGGCTGGCCCAATGCATTCACAACACGGCCAATCAGGGCCTCGCCAACGGGAACAGAGACAACTCGCCCTGTCCGTTTGACAATGCTTCCCTCATGCAGTTCAGAATCATCGCCCAGAATAACGATACTAACCGTATTCTCCTCAAGATTCTGTGCCATGCCGTATTCGCCGTTTTCAAACTCAACCAGCTCATTGGACATGCATTTCTCAAGTCCATTCGCTCTTGCAATACCATCTCCGACGAGAATGACCGTACCCGTTTCATCCTGCTCGATTTTCCGGCCGTATTGCTTGATCTGGTTTTTTATGATTTTTGAAATCTCCTCAGGTCTGAGGTCCATGGGTTCACCGGCTTTCTTCTCAAATCTCAGGACTTCTTCGACAATGCTCGGCGAAGCGAATCCATTTTAGTCAAAATCGTATTATCCAGCCGCTTACCGGCCATCTCGCAGCGAATGCCGCCGCGCAGTTCAGGATCAACCTTTTCCGTCAGCTCCACAGTTTTCCCTGTTTTCCGCTGCAGTGCCTCTTTCAGCCGTGTCCTTCTTTCCTCATCCAGCGGCACCGCTGTGAACACTGTCACAGGCAGAATATTATGTCGCTCATTAAAGCGTGCCTGATATACCTCAGCACATCCATGGAACTGATCCAATGCGCCTCTTTCGCACAGAAGCTTCATGAAATTCAGAAGGTACGCATCAATCCGGCTTCCGAATGCTTCCTCCAGAAGGGAAAGACGCTGTGCTAACGGAAGTGAGCGGGCAGATATGAGTTTTGCATACTGCGGTTCCCTTTTCAGGATCCCGTCGACCGCCCGCACCTGCATCAGGATGGCTTCATCCCTGCTTTCATCACTGGAGAGATCGTACAGTGCCTCTCCATATACACGGCTGAACTCGTTCACGAGGCTTCACCCACATTCCTGATGAAATCATCAATAAACGCCTGATGGTCTTTTTCGCTGACCTCGCGGTCAATTACCTGTGAGGCAATGTCAAGCGCGATTCCGCCAAGCTCTCCCTTTACCTCATCAAACGCCCTGCGGCGCTCGAGTTCAATTTCGCTCTCTGCCCTGCGCTTCAGCTGGGCCGCTTCATCGCGCGCGTCACTGACGATTGACGCAGACATCGCATTGGCTCTGTCCGTCGCCGTCTTGATGACACGGTCAGCTTCTGCACGTGCATCAGCCATTTTCTGTTCATAATCAGCCTTGAGCGTCTTCGCATCCGATTCTGCTTTTTCCGCTTCCACGTAATGCCCGTCTATTTCCGCCTTTCGCTTTTCCAGGATCTCCGTCACCGGTTTGAAAAGATATTTCTTAAAGAGAAAGACAAGGAGAAGAAGGTTGCAGATCTGGAAGATGAGCGTCCAAGGAGCAATCGTTACTAATTGCTGGTTCTCCAAGGAAAGGCCCCTCCTTTCAGCTTCAGCTTCTGATTAATTAAAAGTTGAAATAGCCGATGAGAGGGTTCGCAAAGATCAGAATCAGCGCAATAATCAGACTGTAAATACCGGTGGTCTCCGCAACAGCGCAGCCCATAAACATGGTGGTGGTCAGGGTGCCTCTCATTTCAGGCTGACGGGCCATGGACTCAATTGCCTTACCAACGGCATAGCCCTCACCAATACCAGGGCCGATACCGCCGCTCATGCCGCAGCCAGCGCCCAGCGCAGAAAGACCGGCAACAATTGCCTTTGCAAGAATCATAGTGGTCTGAGTATCCATAACAAATACCTCCTAGAGAATAATAATAGATTACACTCTTATCTGAAACGCTTCAAAGCGTATTCAGCCATGGGACAAAAACGATCAGTCTCCTGCCGCGCCGCCGATATAGACCATGGTCAGCGTGCAGAAAATGAAGGCCTGCATAAAGCTGGAGAAGAAGTCAAAGTACAGGGAGAGGACGGCCGGCAGACCGAACTGGAAAATCGGAATCTGGGAGAGTGTATTCCCGACTGCTCCGGGGATCAGGCCGAGAACGCCATGGGAAAGTGCTGCAAGGCCGCCGTAAATCAGCGCGGTAATGACCGTGCCGCTCACGATATTGCCAAAATGACGGAAGGTCATGGACAGAGGCGTGGCAATCTCTGAAATCAGGTTCATCGGCGTCATGACAAACACCGGCTCCGTAAAGCTCTTCAGATAGCCGCCAATGCCGCCCGAACGGATCTTATTGTAGGTGATCAGGATAAAGACGACCACCGCCCAGCCAAGAATCGTCGACAGGTCACTGGTAGGTGCCTTAACGCCAAAAACGCTTGAAATACTGCACCCGGCAGACAGGGCAAAAAGTGCTCCGATAAACGGCACATAACCGGTCGACACAAACCGGGGACCCATGTCATTTTTCACCAGTCCCTGAATGCTGGTCACCATCCATTCCGCAATGACCTGACGCTTCTTTGTCGGACGAACCTGCATGTTCTTCGTCAGAAAACGGCAAAGCAGCACAAGGACCAGCATGACAACCCAGGTTATCACCACGCTCTCTGTCAGCACAAATCCGCCCAGCTGCGGAATTGAAAGCAATATACGAGGGCCTGAAATCTCGACATTCATTTGACAGTACCTCCTGCGTTAAGAAATGATCGGACTTTCTGCTGACCGAAACCACTCACTTCTGAATCTGGCCGGTCATCGACAGGACAAAAATGGTCACCCGCGGAAACAGCATGGCAATCATACACGGAATTCCCTCAAGGAAAGGAACCACAAAACAGACCACACAGAGCAGGAAAAACCCTGCCATCCGGAGATTGTACGAACTGCGCATCTGCTTTGCGGCAAGATCCGGATTCATGGTTGCCGTTGCCTTCTGAATGGTCATCCCCAGCTGATAGAAATTGAATATCGCATAGGCCGTGCCTATCATGCCGCCAAGCAGCACACCGACAGAAAACCTGCCAATCAGCGCATACACCGCCAGCATGATCACCAGACAGATGATGCATCCGACCGCCATCCGTTTTGTCTCGCGGACAATATTCTCCTCCGGCTTAAAAAACTGCATAAAGACATATCCTTTACGATTAAACTATCAGGCCCTAGTATATCACTTGCGTCAAATATCCGTCAACCAGAAAAAACGGATTCTCGGCCCTGCACCGCGCCCGCTGCCGCCTCAAAGGACATAAAAAATCCCCGTCTCTGAACCGGGAAATACCTGTTCGAAAGCGGGGAAATGTCATTCACAGTTGATCAGTGCCAGCCGTGTGCTGACTTGCGTTCATCCAGTCGCCTGAATGTCCGCAGACCGCGGCTGAATTACTTCAGCTCAGCGAAGTACTTGATGGTACGGACCATCTGGCTGGTATAGCTGTTCTCGTTGTCATACCAGGAAACAACCTGCACCTGATAGGTGTCGTCGTCGATCTTGGTCACCATGGTCTGGGTGGCATCGAACAGAGAGCCATAGGTCATGCCGATAACATCAGAGGAAACGATGGCATCGGTGTTGTAACCGAAGGAAGCGGACTCGCGAACCTTCATCGCCTCATTGATGGAATCAACCGTTACATCCTTGCCCTTTACGACAGCAACCAGGATGGTGGTGGAGCCGGTCGGGACAGGAACGCGCTGTGCGGAGCCGATGAGCTTGCCGTTCAGCTCGGGGATAACGAGGCCGATAGCCTTGGCTGCACCGGTGCTGTTGGGAACGATGTTGGCAGCGCCAGCGCGGGCACGACGGAGGTCACCCTTGCGATGCGGGCCATCCAGGATCATCTGATCGCCGGTGTAGGCATGCACGGTGGTCATGATGCCGGAGACGATCGGATACTTGTCGTTCAGGGCCTTTGCCATGGGAGCCAGGCAGTTGGTGGTGCAGGAAGCAGCGGAAATAACCGTATCTTCCGGCTTCAGGATATTCTCATTAACGGAGAACACGATGGTCGGCAGATCATTGCCGGCAGGAGCAGAAATAACAACCTTCTTCGCACCTGCGTCGATGTGAGCCTGTGCCTTGGCCTTGCTGGTATAGAAACCGGTGCACTCGAGCACAACATCCACATCCAGCTTGCCCCACGGGAGGTTGGCAGCCTTCGGCTCGGCATAGATGGTGATCTCCTTGCCGTTCACGGTGATGGAGCCGGGAACCTTGACGGTCTTGCCGTCCTCTTCGAAGACAGGCTCTTTGAAGCTCACGCAGTCCTTATATTTGTAAGGGCCCTGAGCGGTGTCATACTTGAGCAGATGAGCCAGCATCTTGGGGCTGGTCAGATCGTTGATCGCAACAACATCATAGCCCTCAGCATCAAACATCTGACGGAAAGCCAGACGACCGATACGGCCAAAACCATTAATAGCAACTTTAACCATGGGAATCTCCTCCTATTTTATGTTGCATTCAGATATTTGGACAGCAACTGTCCAAATCCGAACCTATTTTACCCATTTCCTCGCCATTTTTCAAGGCCTTTTGCCTGTTTCCCCGAAATTTACCACGGATAACGCGGTTTTTTTCGTGGTTCAGCGACAAAATCCTATGCCTGCCTGCTTCCGCGGACCCCGGCGAGCAGATCTCCGACGCACTGATCAAAGATTTCCGGCTCCAGGAGATCCCGCAGCAGATGAAGACGCTCATCGATTTCAAGGACGCAGCTGCGTACTTTTGTCGAGGAGGCAAATCGATAAGTATCCGGCGTTCTGACAATCCGGATATTGGATATATACCTGCTGAGAAGCGGACAGTTCCGGATGATTTCTTCTGCATCATCCTCCTCACGTTCCATACAGACGATCCCAAATTCCGACAGAATCTCCGGAACATAGAGCCACGCATGATCCAGCTCGGCAAGTTTATCCGTGCCGATCAGAAGTGACCCGCTGAGTCCCTCGTCCCGCAGCGCCTTCAGCGTCAGATAGGTTCTTGGCTGCTCCGTCTGGCGCATTTCCACATCCGACACCCGCATCCACGGTCTGCTTTCGGCCAGACGATGAAGGAAGCCCAGCCGCTGTTCATCTGAGATCGCGAAGCTTTTTTTCTGACTGTCCCGAATATAGGACTGTTTGGACGGAACAAATGTCACATATTCGCTCCCGGTCTGTTCAAGCGCCATCCTGGCCAGACGGGTATGTGCAACCGTCGGCGGATTAAACGCGCCCGCAAAAACCAATCCACTCATCTTTATCCCCCAGGCATTTGACCGGAACCCGGTCCCGGCCTTATTCAAACGGATTCAGAATCGGCGGCATCATCTGCTTATGGCGGCTTCTGCGCTCCATTCCGGCGATCTTTTCATCGACATCCGGTTTCCCGCAGCTTCCCTCCCGGATATAGCGATGAATATCCTGGTAGGAAATGCCCATCTTTTCCTCATCGCTCATCCCGGAAAGCCCGTCCGTCGGCGTTTTTTTGACCAGTCCTGCCGGCAGTTCCGGCATGGTCAGGCCGACTTCCACCACCTCAACGCTGGTCAGAAGGCCCAGAACACTGAAGTCGCAGGACGTATCGCCGTCTTTGGTACAGTATCCCACCGTTCTCTCGGATAGATTTCCGGTTCCCGCCAGCCGTCCTCCGACCGCCTGCGTCACATACCGGAGCGTGGTCATCCGGAGTCTCGGTCCCACATTGATATCGCTTTCCCTTGAAAACGGAATTGAAAACTCCCCTTCACTTTGCGAAAGGGTTTCCTCTTTCAGCGAAGCATGCATGTTCCCGATGTTCATGATTTTGTGCGGAATCTGAAGCGCCCGGCAGACCGCTTTGCTGTCCTCAAGATCCGCCTGCGTTCCATCCGGCAGCATGACGCCGAACACATTTTCCGCGCCCAGCGCTCTTGCACAGAGGGCCGCTGTCACCGTCGAGTCCTTCCCTCCTGAAATGCCAATCACGACCCGCTTAAATCCCTGCTCGTGCGCGATCTTCCTGATCTGCTCCACCAGTCGGTCACGAACAGCCACAGCATCAAAACTCATTCCGGCAACCTCCCGTTATGGCTCAGCATCTGCATCTTCATTTCATAGTATTCCGGACTCATATCCAGATAATGCGGATGCGGATTTTCAAACCGCTGCTCTTCAGGCCAGATCTCATGGCTCAGCTGATGCTTTACATACTCCGCAATCTCCATAACAGATCCGGACTCAGCACATTTCTCGCCGTTTCTGACCACCTGTTCCTGAAGGGGTTTGGCCGTACAGTTCTCAAAGAACAGAAGCTTCCACGGCCGCTCCGGATCGACGAAGCGATACTTTCCGGTTACATCGACCGGTTCTCCGGCTTTGGTCAGCAGATCGGCGACGGCCATTCCGTTTTTATCATAGATCCGATAGACGCTTTTCAGTCCCGGATTGGTCGTCTTCTCAACGGTATCCGAGATCTTAATGCGCGGTTTCCATTTGCCACCGTCATTGACGGCACAAAGTTTATACACGCCGCCAAATACCGGTTCAGACTTGGCCGTGATCATCCGCTCACCGACGCCAAAGGCATCCACACAGCCGCCCTGTGCCAGGATCGAGCGAATGGTCACCTCATCCAGACTGTTGGAAATCACAATCTTGGCATCCGTAAATCCGGCCTCATCCAGCATTGCCCGGGATTTTTTGGTCAGATAGGCAAGGTCACCGCTGTCAATGCGGATTCCAAAACGGCTCAGGGGCTTCCCGGCATCCCGGAATTCACTGAAAACCTTTATGGCATTGGGCACGCCGGATTCGACGACATCATAGGTATCCACCAGCAGTGTACAGTTGTCCGGATACCGTTCGGCAAAGGCCCGGAATGCACTGAGTTCATCATCGAACATCATCACCCAGCTGTGCGCCATCGTCCCGCTGACCGGGATTCCGAATTTTTCGCCGGCCAGCACCGTGGCGGTAGAGGATACGCCGCCAATGGCACATGCTCTTGCGCCATAGACCGCCGCATCATTGCCGTGAGCGCGCCGTGCGCCAAAGTCAGAAACTGGCCTCCCCTTAGCCGCCCGGACAATCCGCCTTGCCTTGGTGGCAATCAGGCTCTGGTGATTGAACTGCGCCAGAATCTCCGTTTCAACGATCTGTGCTTCCACAATATCCGCAACAACGGTCAGAACCGGCTCATTGGGATAGATGATCGTTCCCTCGGGAAAGGCATATACATCCCCATGGAAACGAAAGGTCTTCAGATACTCAAGAAAACGCTCATCATACAGATTCAGGCTGCGGATATAGTCGACATCCTCGTCGGAAAAGTGCATGCTGGTGATATAGGATACAATCTGTTCAAGACCGGCAAAAACCGCAAATCCGCCGCCATCCGGATTGCGCCGATAGAATACATCAAACGCCACCCGTGTGTTCTTCATCTCATCATTCAGAAAATAACCGTTAGCCATCGTCAGTTCATACAGATCCATCATCATGGCCGGATTATTTGCTTTGTTCATATCCTTTCTCCTTGTAAATCCCTCAGTGTACTGCCTGCAGGAACTCTGTCCGTACATATCCCTCAATGACATCCGTATGAACCTTCGCCCAGCCATCTGCCGTTTCACTCTCGACCATCAGTCTCTGATACTTATAAAGACGGCGGCGAACCTCTCCCGAATATGACGGCGCATCCCGAAGGTTCAGTGAAGAGTCCTCGTCGATATTGGTCACCTCGACCACATACCAGCCCTTTTGTGTATTCGTTTCCGTCAGCGGCATCAGCGTGGGCCGCGGCGTCGGGCTGGGACGGGGTGTCGGCTGGACCGCCATGAACGCATGCTCCATTTCTCTTGCTTCAGGCGTATAATCAAGTTTGGTCAGCGTCAGTCCGGGATAGTAGAAGGAAAGAATATCCTGATAGTTTTTCCCCGAGTGCCGTGCCATCTGTTCCGCGCCCCGCTGGCTCATTCCTGCGCCATGCCCGAAACGGCGGGTCTCAAAAACAAATCCTTCGTCGCCCTGGTACAGGTTCAGCACTTCGTTTTCCGTGACATTGATGGACAGTCCCATTCCCCGTTCAAGAGCACCGAAAAAAGGCACGCTGAGAGACAGTTCATCCGCTGCCTTTTCATAATCCGAAAAGACATACTGCGTTTCTGTCCGGACCGGCTCCTCCTGCGGGGATTCACCCGCGGCATCCGGCGCCGGGGTCGGGACCATGTTCGTCGGTTCAATTGTCACCACGGGCACTTCTTTTTTCTCAAGGACTTTCCGGATGGAATATCTGACCGCAAAATTCACATTCTTGATGATTTTGGAATCCGCGAACATGGGTTCACCAAGAGTCACCTTCGTAATCTCATCGACCCTGATCTGCTCCGGAATCACCTCTGCCGAGGGCTTTGAAAGCGCGCCGGCAGCGGAGGTCTGCAGGACCGTCCGAATCTCCGTATTCAGCCCGTCCTCGCCGGGAACGGCAGGCAAAATATACCGCCTCACCGGGCTGCTGGCATTTCGCAGGTCATACGGGTCCTCATGCGCCGGCATATACGTGTACGCCTCCGGATCCTCCACCGGCCATACATTCTGACCGTCTTCGATCCATCCGCCATTGCTGGCCGTGTAATAGCATACCGCCGGCTTTCCGTCTCTGACGGCAATCATCCCTTCTGTCTCTTTGACCGCCCGGTCCGAAAGCGGACTTAACGCCGATCTTCCCCTGAATACCTGGTCATTGGTGGTATCATCGACATCATAATCCACATTTTTCCCGGCTCTGGCCAGTGCGTATGTCCGGGCCGCGACCGCCTGTGCCTTAAGGGCCTCAAGCGGGAACGAATCCCCCAGTTCATACGGCACCACGCCCCGGACATATTCCTCAATATTGATGCTCAGCACCGGACGGATCCGGCCATCCTGGATGGTCAGCGTCAGATCGCCTGCATACTGGTTGGTTCCGCCGGCCAGAAGGAGATAGCTGTCCTCTCCGGTCTCTGTACGCAGAAAGGTCACGCGCTCGCCCGCATTCAGGGTAAAGTCGCGTCCGTACAGATAGATATTCCCCTCCTGAACGGCAGCCATCAGGTGGGTCCCGCTGGCAAACCACATGGACCCGTCCCCGGCCGTAAAGGCGCCGTTCATGTCGATTTCAAGGGGATAATCTGAAACAATCCGTCTCAGATAAACCTGAACATTTCCCGTCTTCGCATCCGTTAATCCGATTACCGGAAGAATCAGGATCAGCAGCACCGTCAGGATGACTGCCCGAATGGATCTGTCCATGTACCTTTCTCCTCTCACGCATTGCCCGGTCACTGCTCTTTCGAGCCGTGCCGTTCATCCTCTGTTTCAAATCGACGGAGGATGCCAAAAGTGCCCGTTTCCGAATGCGTTCCGCTCAGATCGTCCCGGCACATTTGACAAAGTAATTGAACAAGGCCTGTGCTCCTTCGGATTTGTATGCAAAGTGTTCCGGATGGAACTGCACGCCAAAGATCCGTTCATCCTCCGCCGAATGAACTGCTTCGATAATCCCCTCCGGGGAGGTGGCATCCACCACAAGGGAGGGCGCTGGCCGGCAAATGGCCTGATGATGGGTTGAATTCACCATAAAGCGATCCGTTCCAAGGATTTTCCGCAGCAGACTTCCGTCCCTGACCTCAATCTCGTGGGTCGGTTCATCATAGGGCGGCTGCTGCATATGCTGTTCCTTCACCCCGGTCTGTACGGGAATATCCTGGTACAGTGTCCCGCCCAGGGCCACATTCAGCACCTGAATGCCCCGGCACACACCGAATATCGGAACATCTCCGATGGCCAGCACATTTTCCGTCAGTTTCAGTTCAAACGCATCACGAAGCGGATCCGGTTCACCGCACTGCTCAATCTGTTTTTCCCCGTACCTTGCCGGATCGACATCTCCGCCGCCCGCGAGAAACAGGCCGTCCAGTCTTGAGGCCATATCCATAATCGCATCCGGGTCTGTCGTCATGGGAAGCAGCACCGGAAGTCCTCCGGCTCTCAGAATCGAATCCATGTAATTTGCACGGACAAAATAGGTTTTCTTTTCCGTATCATGTGAGGCACATACCCCAATCAGCGGCACCATTTCAAATACTCCTCTTCATCAGCCGCCCGGTCTGCCCGCGCGGCTGCATTTTACGTACTCAACCCTGACAACCGACGCAATTGGCCGGTCATTTTTCTTTATCAGGCACAGGCCCGGCAGACTGCCCGCAGGCCATTCAGTCCGGCTGCAGAGCATTCATCCGGTCAAAGCTGACGGAGAAGACTCTGATAAATCTCCCTCAGAACCGATTTCTCCGGCACCCGGCCGGGATTCCAGAACCGCTCTGCTTCGACTGCCTGATAATACAGCATGCCGAATCCTTCAACGGCCGGGATTCCGCATTCACCTGCCATCTGAAGGAGCCGCGTGACTCTGGGATTATAAACCGCATCAAAGACTGCCCCGCACAGTTCCAGTACCTGCCTGTCAACCGGTGATCTTTCCGTGTCAGGGTACATGCCCACCGGCGTACAGTTGATCACCAGATCATAAGATCCCTTGATTCCATTCAGGATGGTATAGTCAATCCGGCCGGCCGCATCCGGAAATTCGCGTAAAAAGCTGCGGACAAGCAGTGGTCCTTTTTCAGGGCTCCGAAGCGCAAACATGACCTTTCCGCCGCGTTCCAGAATCTCATACCCGGCAACCCGGGCGGCGCCGCCGCCGCCCAGGATCAGGGCAGATATGCCGTCTACACCGATTCCTTTTTCCATGATCGCCCGCATCATGCCAAGGCCATCCGTAATGTGGCCGATCAGGCGGCCGTCACGGATTTCCACCGTATTGACTGCCTGCATGGCCACTGCCCGGGCATCCATCTCATCGAGGAACGGAAGAATCCGTTCCTTATACGGAATCGTGACATTAAACCCGGAAAAGGAATAGCGAAGGACATCGACAACAGAGGCAAGATGTTCGCGGTCTATGGTTACCGGAAGATAGACCGCGTCCATCCCTGCTGCCTTAAAAAGCGTATTGTGAATATACGGTGACCAGGTATGCCCCAGACGCTCCCCCAGTACCGCATAGCGCTCTGTCTGAGGCCCGATTGTTCTGACAATTTCCATGGAAATTACAGACGCAGAACCGCATTGCAGTTGGTCTTGCAGGCATCCATGATCGTCTGCATGACCGGATTGACATCCTCATCCGAGAGCGTTCTCTCCGGATTTCTGAACTGCAGCGAGAAGGCAACCGATTTTGTTCCGGGCATCATCGGCGCTCCGCGATAGATATCAAAGACTTTCACATCGGACAGAATCGGCTTGCCTGCCTTCCTGATCACCTCAAGAACGGTGCCCACCATCGTCTTCTCCGACATGACCAGCGCCAGATCGCGTGTCACGGCCGGGAATTTCGGCAGCGGTTTTACATGCGAGACCTCTTTCTGGAGCGCGCATACCATTCTCAGACTGACCTCTGCCACCACCGTTCTTTTCGTGATCTCAAAGGCCTTCATGACATCGGGATGCAGTTCGCCGATGACGGCAATCCGCTCTCCGCCGGCATTCAGGAATGCCGTGCGTCCCGGATGCAGATAGTTTTCTTTTCCGCGGACAATCTCCGTCTCAATGCCAAAGGCCCCCAGCAGATCCTGCACCGTATCGCGAACGAGGAAGAAATCCACGCCCTCGCCATACGCACCGATGGCCAGCGTCTGAATCTCCTGCGGCAGTTCCCCGGGCTTCCGGTTGTACTCATCAAAGACCGGTGCCATTTCGTAAAGCATTGCCCGGTCATTGTTCCGGCTCTGATTCAGCGAAACCGTTCCGAGCATGCTGGGAATCAGCGTCGTCCGCATGACGCTGGTATCCTCGCCCAGCGGATTGCGAAGGGTCATCAGGGTGCGGCGCGGATCATTGCTGTCAAGATTCAGCTTATCAATGCTCTTCGGGCTGATGAAAGAGAAATTCCGGATCTCATAGAAGCCCTTTGAGGCCAGGAATCTTCCCACCCGGTCCGTGATGCGCATATTGGCATTTCTTGAACCCGGCGCCGTCTCACCGCGAAGCAGCGTCGAACCGATATACTCATATCCGTGGATCCGAAGGACTTCCTCCGAGAGGTCCGCCTCATTCTCCACATCCTCCCGGTAAACCGGAGGAAGGACGCGCAGGACATCACCGTTCAGTTCAACCTGCATATCCAGGCGGGTCAGAATGTCCTTCATTTCATCGCCCGGAATATCCATGCCGATTTTCCGGTTGATCCGCTCAACCGACGCCTCAATCCAGGTCTGCGGCCTCGGATTCGGATAGCAGTCATAGACATCCTCGATGATCTCGCCGGCGCAAAGCTGATCCACCAGCTGACAGGCGCGATCCGCTGCCTCACGGCAGGTGGCCGCGCAGACACCGCGCTCAAAACGGCCGGATGCCTCTGTCCGGAGGCCAAGTGCCCGGGTGGTCAGCCGGATGCTGGCCCTGTCAAATGCAGCCGCCTCAAACAGAACGGTATGCGTCTCCTCGGTGATTTCAGACTCCTCACCGCCCATGACGCCGGCAATGCCGGTTGCATTGGTCTCATCCGCAATCATCAGCATATCCGGTGACAGTGCCCGCTCTTTTCCGTCCAGCGTGGTGATTGTCTCATCCGGGAATGCCCGGCGGACAATTATGTGTCCGTTTTTGACCTTGTCAAGGTCAAAGGCATGCATGGGATGTCCGGTCTCAAGCATGACATAATTGGTGATGTCCACAATGTTATTGATGGACCGTACGCCGGCACCAAACAGGGCCTTGCGCAGCCACATGGGCGACGGGCCGATTTTCACATTGCGCACAATGCGTCCCACATACCGGGGGCAGAGGTCCGTGTCCTTTACCTCGATATTGACATAGTCACTCATCTTTCCCGGAACCGTCTTAAAGGTGATGTCCGGCTTATTGAACGATGTCCCCACCGTTACGGCAGCCTCTCTGGCCACGCCCCACACAGACAGACAGTCCGGCCGGTTAGCCAGAATTTCAAAGTCGATGATCTGGTCATCGATTCCGAGAATGCTGCGTACATCGGTCCCGGGCGCATATTCCTCATGGAACACAAGGAGTCCCTTGTCGCCCACGGAGGGATACAGGTACTCAGGAACGCCCAGTTCGGGACCTGAGCAGCACATGCCATCTGACTCCACGCCGCGCAGTTTTCCCTTTTTAATCCTGACGCCGCCGGGCAGCTCAGCACCGATCAGTGCCACCGGCACCTCGTCCCCTTCATGGACATTCGGCGCGCCGGTCACGATCTGCACCGGTTCGCCCTGTCCCACATCCACCTGACAGATGACCATATGATCTGAATTGGCGTGCGGGACAACCGACAGAATCTTTCCGACAACCACGTTGCTGACTTCTTTTGTCTGGTCCTCAACCCCTTCAACGCCGGTTCCGTGCATAATCATGGCATCCTGAAATGCCTGTGCATCCATGGGAATCGCCGTATAGGATTTGATCCATTGCATTGGTACTTTCATTTCTTCATCCTCCAATCAATCCTCACGGAACTGAGACAGGAAACGTACATCCCCTTCATAGAGAAGACGCATGTCCGTAATCCCGTAATGCAGCATGGCAATCCGTTCAATACCGATTCCGAACGCAAAGCCGCCATAGACAGAGCTGTCGATTCCGCACATCTCAAGCACTTTGGGATTGACCATTCCTGCACCGAGCACCTCAATCCAGCCGGTTCCCTTACAGACACGGCATCCCTTTCCATGGCAGGCCATGCAGGTCAGATCCACCTCCGCAGAGGGTTCGGTAAAGGGGAAGAAAGAGGGACGGAAACGCGTCGTGACATCCTCGCCGAACAGAGACTGGGCAAAAATATCCAGCGTTCCCTTAAGGTCTGCCATCGTCACGTCCTTGTCGATCACCAGACCTTCCAGCTGATGGAATACCGGAGAATGCGTGGCATCCACCTCATCTGCCCGATAGACACGGCCGGGACAGATGATCCGGATCGGCGGCTTCCGCTCCAGCATCGTATGTGCCTGCACACCGCTTGTCTGCGTGCGCAGAACAATATTGTCCTCAATATAGAAGGTATCCTGTGCATCTCTGGCAGGATGATTCTTCGGGATATTCAGCAGTTCAAAGTTAAACAGGTCCAGTTCGACTTCCGGTCCTTCCACCACATCGAATCCCATGCTGGTAAAGATGGAAATCATTTTGTCCTCAATGAGCGACAGCGGGTGCTTGGTGCCGTAATGCGTGTGCTCCCTGGGCTCCGTGATGTCAATAATCTCACGTTCAAGCGCCCGTTCCTGTTCCTTGCGGCGAAGACTGGCCTCAAGCTCATCCATCTGCTCCGTCAGTTTCTGACGGACCGCATTGATCATCTGACCTGCCTTTGGCCGCTCCTCCGGGGGCAGCTTCGACATCGAACGGAGCAGCTGCGTCAGCTGGCCTTTTTTCCCCAGCATCCGAAGACGGATATCTTCCAGCCCGGGTTTATCGGCGATCTTTTCCAATTCCCCTGCCGCTTCCTGCTGAATGCGCCGGAGTTCTTCCTGCATCTCCATATGTTTTTCCTCCTCTTCAGGCTTTTTCAGCCTGAACTATTTTTCATCTGCTTCGGTGGATATCCGCCCAAAAAAAGAAAAGCACGTCCCCTCAAGGGACGAGCCTGGCCCGTGTTACCACCCAATTTCACCACAGAAACGTTCTGTGATCTCAATGGCTGTAACGGGCTCCCCGTCTTCCCCTACTGTTTTTCAGGGAAAAAGCTCCTGAGTGAATTTCCCGGAATACACATAATGAACTTTCAGCCGCGTTTCATTTTCTCTTTCTGGTATTCAGCCCGGGCATGTTCTCATTCATCGCCTGCCGCGTATTATATCTGATTTTCCTCTGTCTGACAACCCTAAAACCTGTCCAAAAACAAAAGCACTTATGCTGTACATAAGTGCTTTCATGGCAGGGGCAGAAGGATTCGAACCCTCAACAAAGGTTTTGGAGACCCACGTGTTACCATTACACCATGCCCCTACGCAACGTACGCATTATATCGCACATTTCTCTGTCTGTCAACCTTTTTTTGATGGCCGGACCGCCTGTAAATTATCGTAATAACGTGATTCTTGCATCAGTCCCAAAAAAGTTTTTAATTCCCGGTTTTCTATCGTGACAAAGTGAGCCTGATTACGGAAGAACAACCTCCGCAATCGTCCCGGTTGACGGCTGATTTTTCAGTACCCTTCCGATCCGTGCGTTCCGAATAATCCGCTGACACATCAGGCAGCACTCCGTATCAATCGGCTTTCCGTCCTGCCAGCCGAATACATACAGGTCTGCCCCGATCATATCCGAACGGTTGCCGTTAATAATCGCGTTCTGTTCGGCATGAACGGCTTTGCAGAGCTCATACCGCTCCCCATGCGGAACGCCGAGACGCTGCCGTTCGCAGATTCCAAGATCACAGCAATTGGCCTCCCCGCGGCAGGCTCCGTTGTAACCGGTCGAAACAATCACATCATCTTTCACGATGACCGCGCCATACTGTCTGCGCAGACAGGTTGAACGTTTTGCCACCTCTGCCGCAATATTCATATAATAATCGTTCTTCTCAGGACGCATTGTTTTTCCCCTTTCTCAAAGCTCAATGTGGGTCATTGGCCCGGTCAGCTTTGTTTTACGCGAAAACCTGTCTGAAACGGCTCATTCCTTTCTCTCGTAACACGGCGAGGCACCCAGCTGCCTTATTTCATTTCGAAGCTCCGAATAAGAGAGAATCATTAGGGGTACCTGCGGACCCAGCAGCTGATACAGGTCATTGAACAGTGCCTTCAGAGCATCGGCCAGCTGGTCCTTTTTTGCATCCGCATCGACCACCAGACAAAGTGACTTTTCCCCGCCGGTCTGATATACCAGTGCAAAAACACGCCGGACCGTCCGATGAATCGGGAAAAGGACTTTTGCCTTATTCACCGCTTCTCCGAATTGGCCAATCTCTGTATCCAGGGTGGCATCTCTGTCGGTGCTTTTTTCAGCTGCACGGGTGCCGGCAATCTGTTCGATCCGGTCTGCGCGAAGCATCACGGGGCTGTCCGAATACGGATCCAGAATCACGTTATGCCGTTCAGACTGACCGAGGACAAATTTCTCCAGTTCAAGATAGCCCATCCGCTTCCAGGTATGTTTCTGATAGAAAGCCGAATCAATCACTGTATCCGATGAAAAAACGGCAATACAGCGGCTTCCGTCCGACAGATTCACATAGACCGGAAGATCGACGGCGGCTTTTCCGATGCTGACCCTCTCAATGGGCACATACAGGTACTCCCTTTCCAAAGCACGCAGCAGTTCTGCCGCACCTGCCTCCTGTGCAGCAAATGCACGAAGGGTTTCCTTTACGTTTCTGTTTTCCATCTGCAATTCCGGCCTTTCCCGCAAATTTGTTTTCCTCAGCAGTCACATGCTGAAAGTGACTGTTTCCCGTTTCAGTGTCCGGACTTTCTGTCCATCCCGCTCCAGATATTCAATGGCCATCCGGAGCTGATTCATTCCTGGCCGCCCGATCAGTTCCATCAGGCCGCCGGGAATCACCACGGATGAAAACGCGCTGGATATCCCTTTGCATTTCCCGGCATAATATGTCTCAAACGGCTTCCCGTTCAGCCAGATCCGTTCAATCCGAACAAGAAGATCCCGGTCATTTTTTCCTTCGGTAAACAGAATCAGCCGCAGATCATTTCCATTTCCCCGTTCGGCATTGACCACCTGCATCCGGACAAAGGAATTATCCAGGAGCAGAATATCGCTTTCCCGCTTTTCCCTCTGCCATTTCCGTGCACCGCTTTCGCCTTTTGGCAAAAACCGGACCTCATCGTGAAACAGATCACCCTCATACAGTTTTTCCGGCAGGTAGACCCACAGATCCACCACCACCTCCGTGAGTTCCCAGTTTTTCATATACTGGGCTGTCGATTCCACGACGATCTGTGAGGTTCTCGTCTCTCCAGGCTCAATCCGATCCGCAAAAAATGGTTCTGCCATCACGCCGTCCATGAGCAGGTAATCCACAGAGATCATGAGCGGTTCATCCATCTGATTCGTAAAGGAAAAATGCAGGACATTCCCGTAAACCTCATCCATGGACAGCCCCTGGAAGCCAATGGAAAAGGCCTTATAATCGTGTACCAGCACCGCTTCCCCGGCGGACTCAGTTTCCGGTTTCGCCGGAAGGTCTTCTGTGCCGGCAGTGTCCGCGGCATTTTCCGGGGCGGGTGCCTCCGCACCTCCCCGCGGATAAAAAACCGGAAGTCCCGCAAGAAGGACAAACAGTGCAAGAAAACCAAGAAACCGTTTCATGCCTTCCTCCCTGCATTCTTTCGTTCCGTGATGATTTTCAGCAGCAATCTTAACACAGTTATCCGTGAAAATCAAGGCAAGAGCCCGTGCAATTCAAAAGAGCGGCCCGGTGACGGGCCGCTCTACGAAATCGCGGTTAAATGGTTTTCAGAAGTTCCGGCCGTTCCAGCCCCATTCGCGAACAAACTCATACTTCACATAGATCCTGTTCCCGGGAATGCCCAGCATGTCGGAATACAGCGTGCAGATTTTTGCCGTCAGCTGTTCGCAGGCCGCTGAATCGGCCGATCCAAAGAGTGAAACGGAGACAAAGGCCGCCGGCAGATGGGTATCTCCGGCCATCCCCAGATCATAGTTATCCTCAAAGCCGGTCATCAGCCACTTCTCGTCTTTTCCCAGCACTGCAATGTCTTTTCCCAGCTGCACCCGGATCTTTTCCCGGGTTTCATCCGGTACCCTGAGCGATACTTTCGAGTTAATAAAAGGCATCTCAATCACCTCCATTCTGGTTTTGAGCAGGGTGAGCCCTGCAATTCACAGAGAGAAAAGATCCAGCTGGTTGGTATCCGGCAGTCCGGAAAAACAGCCTGCATCTTTCATCATATCGCAGATGGTCTGCGAAACCTTGGTCCTCTTGGTAAAGTCCTCCACGGAGATGAAGGGCGATTCATTTCTCGCCTCCACGATGCTCTGGGCCGCACTCTCGCCCATGCCCGGCATCGCGTTGAAGGGCATCAGGATTTCCTTATCGGAAAGGAGCTGGAAGCGGGTGGCATCGGATTTTTCGATGTCGACAGGGACCAGACGAATGCCCCGGCAGAGCATCTCGATAACCAGCTCCATAATGACCATCAGTTCCTTATCCTTCGCCGTTGTCTCCTTGGTATTTTCCTCCATTTCATGATACTTGGCCCGTATCGATTCAAGGGAACCGCCGAGGATCACCGCATCAAAGCAGTCCGCTCTGACCGTATAGTACGCGCAGTAATAAGCCGCGGGTCTGTACACCTTATACCAGGCAATGCGCAGCGCCATCGTGACATAGGCCACCGCGTGTCCTTTCGGGAACATGTACTTGATTTTCTTGCATGCCCCGATAAACCATTCCGGCACATTATGGTCAATCATCGCCTGTTCCATTTCAGGCTTGAGTCCTTTTCCCTTTCGAACCGATTCCATCGTATCAAAGGACATCTTGGGTTCAACGCCGTAATCCATCAGGGCGTTCATGATGTCATCACGGCAGCAGATGCAGGAGGAAAGCGGCGCCAGTCCTTCCTTGATAATGTCCTGCGCGTTTCCGATCCAGACATCCGTTCCATGGGAGAGGCCGGAGATTCGAATCAGTTCCTCCATGGAACTGGGGCGCGTCTCCTCCAGCATCTGCCGGACAAAGCGCGTTCCGAACTCCGGTACGCCGTACGTTCCGGTATTGGAACCAATCTGTTCCGGCGTCACGCCCAGTGCCTCCGTTCCGGAAAAGAGAGAGATCACCCCCGGATCGGTCAGCGGCACGGTTTTGGCGTCGATGCCGGTCAGGTCCTCCAGCATGCGGATCATGGTCGGGTCATCATGTCCCAGAACATCCAGCTTCACCAGTACATCATGCATGGAGCCGAAGTCGTAATGCGTGGTAATGGTCGGCGAATTGAGATCATTGGCCGGATGCTGGATGGCCACGAACTGACAGATCTCATATTCCTTCGGCAGCACCACCATGCCGGCCGGATGCTGGCCGGTGGTCCGCTTGACGCCGACACACCCGGAGGCCAGACGGTTCATTTCCGCGTCCGGCAGCGTTTTCTCACGGTCCTCGCAGTACCGCTTGACATAGCCGTAAGCCGTTTTCTCCGCCAGCGTGCCAATGGTTCCTGCCCGGTAGCAGTACCCTTTTCCGAACAGTTCCTCAATGTACGCATGGGCCTTCGGCTGATACACACCCGAGAAATTCAGGTCAATATCCGGAACCTTGTCCCCCTTGAAGCCCAGGAAGACCTCGAAAGGAATGTCAAATCCCTCCCGTACATACGGCGTTCCGCATTCCGGACAATCCATGGGCGGAAGGTCCACACCGACTTTGTATTTGGACTTGTCGATATCAAAGTCCGTGTGCTTGCAGTTGGGACACCGGTAATGCGGCGGCAGGGCATTTACCTCCGAAATGCCGACCAGATGGGCCACATAGGAGGAACCGACGCTGCCGCGTGATCCGACCAGGTACCCATCGGAGTTGGATTTTTTCACCAGTTTCTCCGCGATATTGTACAGCGTGCCATAGCCGTATCCCAGAATTGACTTGAGTTCCTTCTCCTTTCTTGCCACCACAATCTCCGGCGGATTCTCTCCGTACAGTTCCAGAATTTTGGATTCGCACAGATTCCGGATATTGTCCGCTGCATCCGGCCAGAAGGGCTGAAACGTATCCTTGCCCTCCGGATGCTTGGGATAAAGGGAAATATCGCCTACCCGTGCAGCAATTTTCGCCGGATTCTCAATGACCACCTCATGTGCCTTTTCCGGCCCCAGGTAGGCAAACTCATCCAGCATTTCCTGTGTTGTCTTGAAGTAAAGGGGCGCCTGCTGATCCGCATCCTTGAATCCCTGCATATTCTGGATAATGGTTCTGAACACCGCATCCTTCGGATCCAGGAAATGCACGTCGCCCGTGGCGCATACCGGAATGCCCAGTTCCTCGCCCAGCTTCACAATGCGCCGGTTATAATCCCGGAGCTGTTCCTCATCCCTGGCGGTTCCCTCACGGATCATGAAGGCATTGTTGCCGATGGGCTGGATTTCCAGATAGTCATAGAACCTGGCGATGTGGCGGAGTTCCTTATCATCCACCTCATCCACCACCGCCCTGAACACCTCACCCGCCTCACAGGCCGAGCCGACGATCAGGCCCTTGCGGTATTTCTGCAGAATATGCCGCGGTGTATGCGGTCTTCTGCTGTAATAATGCAGATGTCCCTCCGTGACAATCCGGTTCAGGTTCGTAATGCCGTCCTGCTCCGCTGCAAGGAGCGTGATATGGAAGGATTCCCCGATGGCGCCTGCATCAATGGCCTTGTTGATCTCATCCAGATGCAGAATATCCTTTTCCGCACAGTCACTCAGCATCCGGTTCAGGCACAGGGCGGTCGCGTGCGCATCGTGCACGGCCCGGTGGGCATTTTTCAGCGACACGCCAAGATGCTTGCACACCGCTCCCAGTTTATGGCTGCGCATATCCGGATACAGACGTCTGGCAAATTCCAGGGTATCAATGACCGGCATGGAAATCTCGATGCCAAGCCGCTTGCATTCCGCCGTCAGCATTCCATAGTCAAACTTGGCGTTGTGCGCCGCAAAGGGCGCATCGCCGATGAACTCCAGCAGACGCGGGATCTCCTTTTCGGCGGTTTCCGCATCTCTGACCATGTTGTCCGTAATCCCGGTCAGGGCCGATACCTCCGGCGGGATCGGCATGCAGGGATTGACAAAGCGGGAGAACTCTTCAATGATCTGCCCGTTGCGAATCCGGACCGCGCCGATTTCCATCACCCGGTGCCGCTTGGTATTGAGGCCGGTGGTTTCAAAGTCAACGACCACAATATCCCCGGTGAGAAGGCGGTCATCCGGCCGCATCACAACCGGCTTGATATCCGTCAGATACCCTTCCATCCCCGGAATCAGCTTGATCTTGTTTTTCTTTGCCGCACCAAAGGCTTCCGGGAACGCCTGCACCACGCCGTGATCCGTGATGGCCACGGCCGGATGTCCCCATTTGGCTGCCCGGGCAATCAGGTCCGATGCGCTGGCAATGCCGTCCATTTCGGACATGTTGGTATGCATATGCAGCTCAATGCGCTTTTCCTCGCATTCATCCAGACGCTGGGGTGCCTCCCGCGGGGCAATGTCATTGGTCATGAGCACCAGGGCGTGATCGAAGGAATCCATTTTCAGGTCGCCGCGGGCAATCACCCATTTTCCCGGCTTCACACTGTCAACGACCTGTTTGACCGCCTCGATTTCCTCCTTGGTTGGCGGCGGAAGCGGTTCATCCGACTTCCCCCGGCGTCCGTTGCCTTTATGATAATGCAGAAACGCCTTGCACTTCATGGTGCTGGTATAGTCCGTCACGAAGAAGGAAAGGAGGACCATTTCACCGCCGCGCAGGTCTTTCGTTTCCGCCGAAACCACCTCACCGGCAATGACAATCTTATTACCCTCTTCATTCAGATCCACCATGTCAATCGGGTCACCCACAATCGGTCTCCCCAGAATGACATTCGGCTTTTTGACCTCTTTATCCTGAGACGCCTTGATTTTCTGATCCATGATCAGCTGCTTCAGCGCCTCCTCCTCCTCAAACTTCCGGCGTTCCCGGATTTCCTCAATCTGTTCCGCCCGCAGTTTGACCGCCTGACAGGTCACACGGATGTCACAGTCAAACACATCCCTGGCCAGCCGGGCAATGTACCGGTCCACCTGCTGCTCGATCACATACCTTGGGGCAAGGTCATTTTCAAACAGCAGACTCAGGACATTTCCGTTGAACTCAAACCGTGCATTCTGAAAAAACGGAATGCAGGACTGATAGTGCCGCTGGATACAGCGCACGATAAACGACTTGTATTTTTCGGGATCAGAGAGAAAATCCTGTGCAAGTGCCGGCGAACGGATAAAAAGTGAGACCTGAATCGGATCAAACTTCCGCCGCATGGCACTGCGAACCGCCCTGAACGGTTTCTCCTCAATCAGCATATCGGAAGCCAGATAAATTCCAATGGCGGACCCCGTCATGTTGGTTTCCACGCGTTCAAGACTGAGATGGCCTTTCAGTTCAGGGATGGCCTCATCAATAATCTGCTCCCAGGAATTCATTCCATTCCTCCAGATTCATTCAGCATTTTGCGTATCTCGGCAACCAGAATTCCACCAAGATCGCCCGTAACTTTTCTCGGCGCCTGTCCTTTCCGGATCAGAAGCCCGGTTCCGTTTCCGCCGCCGCAGATCCCGATGTCTGCCTCCCGTGCTTCCCCCGGACCGTTTACCACGCATCCCATCACGGCGACTTTCATAGGACGTTTGACATCCGCCAGGGTTTCCTGAACCTGCTTCATGATTCCGGCCACATCGATACAGGTCCTGCCGCAGGTGGGACAGCTGACAAATTCAGCCGCATCCTTCCGCAAGCCGATATCCCGCAGAATTTCAATTCCTGCCGGCGGTTCAAGCGCCGGATCGCCGGTGAGACTGACCCGGATCGTATCACCAATGCCCTCCAGCAGCAGTGTCCCGATGCCAATGGCGCTTTTGATCTTTCCCTGCTCAGGCAGGCCCGCCTCCGTGACGCCCACGTGCAGCGGGTAATCGCATCGCTCACTGGCAATCCGGTACGCCGCCACCGTATCCCGTACATTGCTGGCTTTCATCGACAGGACCAGATCATAATACCCGCAGTCCTCCAGCATCCGGGCATGGCGCAGTGCGCTCTCCACCATGCCCTCCGGCGTCGGGCCGCCGTACTTGTTCAGAATATCCGCTTCAACGGAACCTGAATTGACCCCGATCCGGACCGGCACATGATGCATTTTGACACAGTCCGCCAGACGCCGCACCTTCTCCTCGCCGCCGATATTGCCCGGATTGATCCGCAGCTTCTGGATGCCGTTTTCAACCGCCGCAATGGCCAGCGTATGATCAAAATGAATATCCGCCACCAGGGGAACGGGACTCTTTGCCGCCAGTTCCCGTACTGCCTCCGCACAGGCCCTGTTATACACAGAGACCCGGACGATGTCCGCGCCGGCAACCGCCAGGGCGCGAATCTGCGACAGCGTTGCCTCCACATCTGCCGTATCCGTATTCGTCATCGACTGTACACTGACCGGAGCACCGCCGCCGACCGGCACATTGCCAACCATCACCTGTCTTGTTTGTTTCATTTTTCGCCTCTCCGATCTATTTTTCTTTTCGCTGATTCCCGACTACAGAAGCGTCCCGGTTGCAATGCCGAGAATGTCCTTATAGGTCAGCAGCAGCATGAGTCCGATCAGCAGGACAAAGCCTGCCAGATGAATGCGGGATTCGATTTCCGGACTGATTGGTTTGCGCCGGATGACCTCCACCAGCAGGAACAGCAGTCTGGATCCGTCAAGTCCCGGAATCGGAAGGAGATTCATGATGCCCAGATTGACACTGATCACGGCCAGGAGTTCAAACACCATGTCAATTCCGCCGGTCCTTGTCATCTCGGAAATGGCGTACACCGTTCCTACCGGCCCCGTCACCCCTTCGGCGCCCTGGCCTCTGGTAATCAGTCCCTTCAGCGTCCTGACAATCAGCATCGCTGATTCCATGTTGTACTGGAAGGAAAACGGAATGCTTTCCAGCAGCGGAATGCGCTGTCTCTCCTGTGCAAAGGAAAAGCCAACGCGCCACCGCCCTGCCGCCTCGTCATAGAACGGGTCAATGGAAATGTCCTTCTTTTCCCCGCCGCGTTCAACCGTCAGATTCACCGTATGACCTTCTGATGCGGAGATTTCCGTTGAAATCTCCGCCGGGCTGGCCACCTCCGTCCCGTTGACCGCGACAATTCTATCGCCCGCTGCCAGTCCGGCTGACGCGGAATTTGCCTCCGTTGCGCCTACCACACTGACCGGTGTATTGAGTCCGAGTGCGCTCAGAAAGAGCACAACCGCCAGATAGGCGGTCAGAAAATTCATGAGCGGTCCTGCCGCAATGGTCAGCGCCCTTTTCCACGGTGCCTGATTGTTCAGTGCCCGGGGATCTTTTCCTTCTTCCTCGTCATAAAACATGCAGTATCCGCCGATGGGGAAAAGCCGCAGCGAAATCAGTGTATTGCGCTTGGTTTTCCGCTGCAGCAGCAGCGGTCCCATCCCGACGGCATATTCAACGACCTCAATGCCACAGAGCCGCGCGGCGAGAAAATGTCCGCCCTCATGAACGACGACCATGAGGTTGAGAAGGAGCAATGCCAGAATGATGTACATGAAATGCCTCCGATAAAAAATGGCAGGCTCAGTACCTGCCAGTAGATAGGAGCTGTTGAGCGATTTCCCGTGCCTTCCGGTCCGCCTCGAAAACGGCCTCCAGATCCGGATGCATTTCCGGCGAAACCCGCTGCATGGTATCCTCTACCAGACGTGCGATTCCGCCAAAACGAATCCGGTCCTCAAGAAATGCCGCCACGGCAATCTCATTGGCGCCGTTCAGTATAGCGGTCATCGTCCCACCTGTACGCAGGGCATCATACCCCAGACGCAGGCCCGGAAAACGGATGAAGTCCGGCTTTTCAAAGCGCAGATCTGCCAGTGCCGAAAAGTCCAGTCTTGTTCCGCCTGTCGAAAGCCGTTCCGGATAGGCCATGGCATACAGGATGGGAATCCGCATATCCGGCGTTCCGAGCTGTGCCACCACCGCCCCGTCCTCGTATTCCACCATGGAATGGATCACGCTCTGAGGATGAACCACGACATCGATTTTCTCCGGCGGCATGTCAAAGAGCCATCTGGCTTCAATGACCTCCAGCGCCTTGTTGATCATGGTTGCCGAATCAATCGTGATCTTCCTGCCCATGTTCCAGTTTGGATGGCGAAGGGCCTGTTCCTTTGTGGCATTTTCGATTTCCTGTATTCCGGCTGTCCTGAAAGGACCGCCGCTGGCCGTCAGGAGAAGACGGACCGGCCGGTTTGGCCCCGCCCCCTGCAGGCACTGAAAAATCGCGCTGTGTTCACTGTCTACCGGAAGCAGCGGAACACAGGCTGACTGCGCCGCCTTTGTCACCAGCTCCCCGCCGGCCACAAGCGGTTCCTTGTTGGCCAGGAGCACCCGTTTGTCATGGGCAATGGCGGTCATCACGGCCGAAAGCCCCGCAATTCCAACAACGCTTACCAGAACGCTCTTCGCCTTTGTTTCGGCCGGAATCCGGGTAAGAATATCCTCGCCAAAGATCCATTCGGTTCCTTTTCTCACATCCGCGGGCAAAACCGCCGGCTCATGCCGGAGGGCGGCTACCGCCGGATGGAAGCGCCGAACCTGCTCAAACAGTTTCTCCGAGGAAGTATTGGCGGCAAGCGCCTCCACCTTAAAACGGTCCGGATGCTGCGCAATCACATCCAGTGCCTGAGTTCCAATCGATCCGGTTGAACCCAGAATCGCAATACTACGCATAATGACCTCTTTATTTCAGTACTAACGTGTAACAGTACAGCACGATGATCGTAAACATCACGCTGTCAAACCTGTCCATGATTCCGCCGTGCCCCGGGAAGATGTGGCCATAGTCCTTGATTCCCGAATAACGCTTGAGCAGCGAAGCGGAAAGATCTCCGATCTGTCCGGCAAAGCCGCCGATCATCCCAAGGGCTATTGCCGCCGGAATGCCGGGCATGGCCCAGTGAAACACCTGCGTAAAAAACACCCGGACCAGCAGAGACAGCAGCACGCTTCCCACAAAATAGAAAAGCGCGCCTTCAACGGTTTTTTTGGGGCTGACCGTCGGACAGAGCTTATGCTTTCCAAAGGTCCTGCCGCCAAAGTATGCCGCCGCGTCACCGCCAAAGGCAATGCCGAACGCCATTGTAATCAGCGCCACTCCCTGAACCTTTCCATAGGTGGAGTTGAGCATCATCATGATCATGGACAGCGGCATCAGGCAGGTAAAAATCGGGTAAATGGATGCAGCCGTATCCGGAAAATTCGGATTCTTTCCCAGAAGACACCCGGCCATGGTAATCCCCATGCAGGTGGAAACAAGAAGCAGCGGGTTTCGGATCTGAAACACCCAGGCAAACACAATCATGATCACCGGGCCGAGATATCCGCCCCACGGAAACGTATGATATTTGCCCGCGTCAAGGGCACGGTAACATTCAATCACGCCAGTCAGTGTCAAAACAGCCAGTACGGTCTCTGCAAACCAGCCCCGTATGTACAGACAGAAAATCAGAAATGGAATTCCGATCACCGCCGTGATAATCCGCTTTCTCATTGTCCTCAAGCTCCATTTTCCTGTTGGTAATCCCCCTATGGAAGATCAGACTCCCCCGAATCTGCGGTTTCTGCCTGCATACGCCTCCAGCGCCAGTGCATACTGTTTTCTGTCAAAATCCGGCCAGAGCGTATCGGTGATATAAAACTCGGCGTAGGCACACTGCCAGAGCAGAAAATTGCTGAGCCGCAATTCCCCGCTGGTCCGGATGATGAGATCGACCTTCGGTTCGCCGGCGGTATACATTTCTGCCTCCATGCTCTCCGTCGTGATCTCCTCCGGCCGGATCAGTCCCTGAGCGGCTTTCCTGGCCAGGCTTTGTGCGGCCCGGACGATTTCCTGCTGCCCTCCGTAATTGATGGCAATATTCAGGATAAGCCCTGTGTTGGTCTGCGTCTTTTCAATCGCCTGGTGCAGCGCTGCCTTTTGCTTCTCGGTCCCTTTCGGCATTCCGTCGATATCGCCCAGAATGCAGATGCGGACATTTTTCCGGTTCAGTTCTTCCAGTTCCCGCCGGAAATATTCAAGAAGAAGGCCCATCAGCGCACCGACTTCCTCCGCGGAGCGTTTCCAGTTTTCTGTTGAGAACGCATACACCGTCAGGGCTTTGATGCCCAGCTCATCCGACATTTTGATGATTTCTCTCAGTGCTTCCACGCCGGCTTTATGGCCAAACGATCTGGGTCTCCCTTTCTTTTTCGCCCAGCGGCCATTTCCATCCATGATAATGGCCACATGTGCCGGAAGTTTCTCCGGATTCAGTGTGCTTTCCGCCATCTCAGACCGCTCCTCCTTTGCAGGCCTCAATGTTG
>DGWH01000105.1:27690-38040 GCA_002395225.1 Christensenella sp. UBA4263 | reverse complement strand
CAAGCTTTACGTACAGATCGAATTTTATTGATATCTATAGCTATGGATTATTTCCGCCAAATTTGGAACCACAGCAGTTTATCGATCGAGTGATCAGACCGCCTCGACGCAATCCTCTGATTACACAAACGCTGTATTACTCCAGAGATATGGAGGCATTTGCAACAGGTTTTAAAAGGATCAATTTCGAATGTACTCAAGCAGGAGTAAAATACGAGTTTATAAAAGAAGAATATGGATTTACAGTTAGATTCCATCGACATTGTGGAGAAGGGTGGAGTATAGTTTCTGGTGGTCAGCCAGAAAAACAGCCAGAAAAAGCAGATGAGATTATACTTCGCTCTGATTTGGTGTTAGCACTAATACGAGAGGACGAGAACATCTCCCGAGCAAAGATAGCAAAACGCTTAAAGATTAGTCAATCACAGGTCAGAACAGTTCTATATAGCCTAAAGAGCAGTGGGAGACTCCATCGAGAAGGTCCGGATAAGGGTGGAAGATGGATAATTGATTAAGTGCAATACGTCTTACTCTATTCCAACAATGGGGTGTCGGCACAGAAGGTTTTGCTCTTTTACAGCCATACCTACAGGAGAACAGCTTACATGAAAGACATGCCATCAAAGGTTCATGACGCGATGTACCGGCAGATTCAGAGCCGGGATTATGCTGCCCCAGTCGATGTGCTTATGGACATCGGTGTGCTGGATAAAGCCAGGTACGATGACTGGCGAGCCGGGCGTGTTCCGTTCCTGGAAGCTGTGTGTACCGCCAATCTCCACAAGCTGTCGGAGATGATGAAGGAGGTCAGGAGCTAGGTATAAAAGGTTTATCAGAATGAAGCACGGCCAGCTGTGCCTCAGTTACCGCTGGAAATTTTCTCCGGGCCGTTTCCCGGGTCATGGTTTTCTTTCATTTCTTTTGCCGGCTGCGGATGGAATCTGGCCATGTACGCCTGAATCAGGTCCTCTCTGCCCCGGAAACGAAGTCCCTTATGGCAGAGCTTGCGGGCCACATCATAGATGACGGCAAACAGCGGAACACCAATGATCATGCCGGTAATCCCCCACATGCCGCCAAAGAGAATAATGGCAAAGGTGACCCAGAGGCCGGAGAGACCGGTGGTGTTGCCGAGAATTTTCGGGCCGATGACATTCCCGTCCACCTGCTGCAGAATGATGATAAAAATAAGGAACATCAGGCTGTAGATCGGTTTTTCAAGGAACAGGATCAGCAGACACGGAACGGCACCGATGAACGGACCGAAAAACGGGATGATGTTGGTGATTCCCACCACCACGGCAATCAGCGGGGCGGAGCTGAATCCCATCGCGACGCAGCCCAGGAAGCAGAGAATGCCGATGATCGCGCTGTCCAGCAGCTTGCCCATAAAGAAGCCGTTGAACATCTCATCCGCAAAGCGGACCTCCCGTTCAATCCGGTCCGCCCATTTGGTTGAAAAGACGCTGCGCACAACCAGCTGGGCCTGGGCCGCAATGCGCCGCCGGGTCGCCAGCAGATACACGGTAATGACGATGGCCAGCAGCAGATTGCTCAGAAGACGCAGGACAATCGTGACATACGTGGCTGTTCCGGAAAGCAGCCGCTGGGCAAGAGGCATCAGCCCCGTATCCCGGAAAGCCTGGATCCGGCGGATGATCTCGCTGGTCGCCACCGCCCAGGTCCTCTGCAGTTCCGGATCAATGGACACCAGCTCCTCGATCTTCCGGTTGAGTCCCCTCAGCTGTCCCGGAAGGGAATTGACAATGCCCATAATGCTGTTAAAGACGCGCGGGATGACGATGAGAATGAGCAGTACCACCAACGTGACAAACAGCACGATGGACAGGAAGATCGACAGACCCGAGCACAGCCGCCGGTGCTTTTCGCCCAGGGCTTTCAGCAGCAGATTCTCGATTTTCCCGCACAGCGGCGTGAGAATATAGGCGATGACCGCCCCGAACACAAACGGCTGCAATATCCGCAGTGCGCCGTTCACGATGCCCATGATCCCGTCGATTCGCAGGAGGGCAAAGGCCAGCAGAATCGTCACGCCAAGAACGGCCACCGCGGTTATTCCCGCTTTCACATATCGTCTGTTTTCATCTTTTCTCATAATCATCCCTGTCTTTCTATCTCCCCTCGAGAAATGACGTCAACGGTTTCCTCTCCTCCGGCTCAGCAAACCGGTCATCAGAACAGCATCCGCAGCTGGCCGGAATCGCTGCTGACCTCGATTCTGGCCGTACTGACCATCTCCGGCTCACTGCCCGCCACATGCTTGCCGCGCAGATACTGGGTATTGCTCAGCGAAGACCGGATCAGGTTCAGCACATAGATGTTGTCAAACCGGCTGTAGATCGACTCCCCGCTCAGTCCGGTAAAACAGATCAGCTGGGTATTGTTCTTCTTTGCCACCTCCATCAGCGGGATCAGCAGATGCGCCGCATTGGTCTGGGCAAAGGGATTGTCCATCAACAGGACCTTTCCCTCGTTTCGGTCGGCAAAGATATCGGTTTCCTCCCAGCGCATATAGTAGAGGAGGCTGGAGAGGATGACAAAGGCCGAGAGAAATCCCTCGCCGCCGGAGTTTTTCGCCACCTCACTCCAGGTAATCTGCAGTTCCCGCTGGGCCTCAATTTTGTACAGCTGAATCCGCACATTCCCGATGCCGATGACCGTGTCATACAGTTCCCTGGTCGTCATCCGCTTTCCGACAAAGTCATGGATGGCCTCCCCCTTTTCAAGGAGGGCAATGCCCTTTTTCGTCAGCTCATCCACCATATCCGCAATTCGGGGCTCAAACACCCGGACATTTTCCTCCCAGTCCGGCAGCGTGATCTTGAGCATTTTCAGCGGCTTCCCGCGGACCTGCACCGTCGAGTTGCGGTCAATCCGGCCCATCTGCACATGAATTTCATGGGTGTATTCCTTCAGCACCGCAATCACATGCGTCCGTTCCTTTTCCACGACCGCAATGTCCACCATCAGCTTGGCCATCAGGTCCCGATACGACTGCAGCACCATGTCCAGCTGCCGCAGCACCTGACCGGCATCCTCCGTCAGCGCCAGAATCGTCTCAAGCGGCTTCTGATAATACTCCTCCTGAAATTCCTCAATGCGGATCACCTGCTGGAGCACTTTCTCGGTCCGGCGCCTTCTGTCCCGTGCATTTTCCGCTGCCTCCCGGTAAGCCCGCTGCAGACTGCCGGTAAAGCTGCGCAGCGCCTCCTCCGTAAACCCGGAGAAATCCTCCTCAAACCGGACCGGCTCTGTCACCGGAATCTCCTGGAACTCCGACAGCGTTGTCAGGTTCGCACTGTAAACCCGGATCCGTCCGGCCAGATCATTGGCCGCCGCCTCATGTTCCTTCCGCTGATGAACCAGCAGGTTTTTCCGCTCGGCGTAGTCAATGACCGGCACCTCATCCCGCATGAGCGGTTCCCGCGTCCCGCAGTCCCGCATCATCCACTCAAGGATCTGGCGCAGCGCTTCCTCTTTTTTCCCGTGCCGGATCTCAAGGGCATGCACATCGGCCGAAAGCTCCTGAATTTTCCGGGCAAAGGCTTTCATCTCGGCCTCCGCCTGATCCTGCTGTGCCGGACTGTACCGCACACCCTGCCAGTCTGCGGGCTGAAAACCGTATTTCTGTGCCCGGCGGTTCAGTTCTTTCTCTGCCTTCTCAAGCCGTTCATTGGCTTTCTTGCGGGCCTCCTCCAGTTCCTGTTCTTCCCTTGACACTGTCTCCGTAATGGCCCTGTACCGGGCGATCAGCGCCGGAACATCCCCCTCAAGTGCCGGGTTAAACTGCGCCGGTGCATCCGTCTTTTCGTACCACTCATAGGCTGACAGTTCCCGCTGAATCTCGCCGGCCTGAAACCGGAGCTCGTTCTGCCGCGTCTCAAGGATCCGGCCCTCTTCCTCATTTTTCTGCAGTTCCACCTGCAGCTTTTTCTTTTTCCGGTCCAGAGCCAGCAGCTTTTCCTCACACGCATGCAGTGCCTGCATGGCCAGGAGATAGCGTTCGTACGCCTGTGCAAGTCCTTCCAGCTCCCGGCTCTGCCGTTCCTTTCTCTCCATGCGGCGCTCCAGTTCCGCCAGCTCCTTTGCCAGTGCCCGGAGCGCTTCCCGGGCAGCCGCCAGTTCATCCATCGTCCGGTGAATGTCTGCCTGCAGGGCGGCCAGCTGCGTTTCCAGTTCATCTATCCCTGCCCGGGTTTCCTCATAGTCCCGCCGGGTCACTTTCTGCGCATTGATCCGGGTCCGGCGTTCCAGGTATTCCCGGTGCTCGGTGCGCCGGTGCTCGATTTCCTCATTTTTCCGTTCCAGCTCGCGCTGTTTCTGCTCCAGCAGTGCCTGAAGCCGTTCCTCATTGAGCAGATTCCGGTTAAAGAGCATGTAAAAATGGACACCGGTCCCGGGCAATGCATCCTCCGTGTAAACGCGCTGCAGGTCTGCCAGGCTTTCGCGCACCACCACCGGAATCGGCGCGGAGGTATAGACCGGAAGCGCTGCGGCTCTGAGCCGTTCAAGCTCACGTTCGGTCATCAGGAGGGCATAGGGCAGGAAGGGGTTCCGCTCCACCAGATCAAGGTTTTCCTGCTCTGTGTTCCCGTTCCGCTTCAGCCATTCCATGCCGTACACGACATGAATGCCCAGCCCTTCCATGGCCTCTTTCAGTTCCGGCGACAGTTCAACGGTCCGTCCGGTACTGAGCCGGAGGATTTCCTTTTCCAGTTCCTGGCTCTCAATGACCGCCCGGTCCGTTCCCAGTTCAAGTTCGGCAATCCGGCCATCCAGCTCACGGATAATCCGCTCCGTATCAAACAGCGCGTCCTCTTTCAGTTCCAGGTACTGCAATATGCCCCGGCGAACGTTCAGTTCGTCTTCAAAGTTCTGCAGTTTCTCCTTTGCGGCACGCAGCTTTTCCGCCTCTGCCTGCCTCTGCCGTTCCAGATCGGCCAGCCCGTCCTCCATCTGCCGGACACTGCTCTCCAGTTTCTCCTGCTGGGCCCGTCCTGCCTGACGCGCGCCGGCCAGGTCCTGACGTTCCTTCTCGAGGTTTTTGGCCATCAGGGCCAGCCGTCCCGGTTCATATTCGCCCATCAGGTTGCGGTTCAGGTCCTCGTTCCAGTTTGCGACGTAACGGGTCTCGGTCTCATCATAGGCCTGCACAGATGCTGTCAGCCGGCCTCTTTCCTGTTCATGGCTGCGCAGTTCCCGCTCAGCCCCGGTGATCGCATCCCCGAGTTCCTTTCGCCGGCGCGTCACGGTTCGCAGTGCCCGCTCCGTCTCCTCAAAGCTGTGCTGCACCTGATCCCGTTCCTGTTCATATCCGGTGCGCAGCAGATAGCCGATATAATCCCGCTCCGGCTTGAGGTCCTCCCCTTTTCGCCGGCAAATTTCAAGAGCCTGCGACGCCTCAAGGAGATCCGCCCGGACCAGATCGGTCTGTTCCTGGCGGTCCGCCATTTCATACAGATGAAACGTCCGTTCGCGGTCGTTCCGATCCTTTTCGGCCTCCGCCAGGATCCCCTGCAGTTCCCGGATCTGCCCCTGCAGTTCCTCCATCTGCTCCCGGGCCGCATAATAGTCGGCCGAGTGCATCTGGTGGTCATTCCGGCGCAGCTCCAGCTGCAGCTCCTCCAGGCAGGCCTGTTCGGTTTCAAGATTCGCCGATGCGGTCTCACTGAGACGCCGCAGCTCACACAGATACGAGGCAATCTCGTTTTCCCGGCGCTCACACGTCCGGGTGCCCTCCAGGTATTCCGCCGCGTTGGCGCGGATCTTCTCCGCCTCCTCCTCAAAGTGAAGGATGCTGTCCCTGCGCCGGATCTTGTCCTGTGTGCTGCGGTAGCTGGCGATGTATTTTTCCAGGATGTTCCGGAATTCCTGCATCCGGTCCTGATCCCGGTTCAGCTTGTTCTCAATCGTCTCCAGAAACCACTTTTCCACCAGGCCCCGCTCATCCCGGCAGTCATCAAAAAGACGCGACAGGCCTGATTCCTGCTCATTGATTTTCCGGATGATGTTCTGCCATTCCTTGTAGTTGATGCCGTATTCCAGCAGCTTGTCAAAGTACTGTTTGGACTGGGCGGAGTTGCCCATGTCGTAACTGATAAACCGGACCCCTTTTTCCCGCCGGTATCCGTCAAACAGGGCGCGGCATTCCGCAAAACTCTTCAGGCGGATTTCCTCTTTCGTCTTTTCGACCACCGGCAGATGATGGATATCCTGCACGCAGGGTTCCCGGTATTCGCTGATGAAATTGACGATCTCCAGTTCCTCATCCCGGTCCTCCTCCATCCGCTGGTTCTGCCGGACCATCATCCCGGTCAGAACATAACCGGCGCCCTGCTCCAGCTGCCATTCCACCAGGATAAATGTCGGCTTGGGGGAGGTGAAATAACTGGCAAAGGGGCGGTCCTTGACGTTGCGGTACCGCCGCTGAACAAACGGCGCCGTCAGCATCTGAATCAGCACAGACTTTCCGCCGCCGTTGTCCATTTTCACCAGGGTGCTCTCCCCGTTGAAATACAGGGTTTCATCGCTGATGCGAAACATGTTGTAGTTGTAATTCAGATTGATGAACCGCACCGCATTGATCTTACTCATTCTGCACTCCCAGTACATCCAGAACACGCTGGTAATTGGCCTTGTTCAGGAGATTCCAGTCCATAAAGTGGTCCAGTTTCCGGGTGGTCTTGATCATTTCATCCTGCTCAATGTACTCAATCAGGCCCTGGGCCTGAAGGAAACGGAGGATATGATGGATAAACCCTTCCTTGGTCGTTTTCTGCCGGGTTCCCCTGTCATCCGAGCGAAGGGCCTCGTACGCCTCCGTCATCTGCGTAAAGGTGCCCCCGGCCCCCTCGGTTTCCTCCCTCGCCCGTCCTTCCTGCAGATGGGCGGTGATGCTGTTCTGCAGTTCCCCCACACGGATATAGTCCCGGGTTTTGCTGCTGCTCCCCTGCCCGTCATAGAACTCGAGGAGGAGCACCAGAATCGAAAACTGGACCAGATAATAATCCCGGTCCGTTGCCGTGGACCGGCAGAGTTCCTTTTTCAGCTGGGACCGGGAGTAGCCGAGAAACCGGTTCTGCAGGCCGGGAATGAGATAGATCACATCCCCGTAACGCTCCACATCGCATTCGGAGGCGCTGCCCTGTGACCGGACCAGGTTCTGCACCGCCTCATCCTCCGCAAACGCCCGATACAGCTGCGGCTGATCCTGCTCCCGCAGTTCATGGTGCTCAAGAAGATAGGCAAATATCTCCTGACTGGTCCTCACCTGTTCAAATTCATATGCCATCTGGGTCCCCCTCATCCACTGAAATCACCACATCCGAGCAGCGGACGGAAAGCAGATTCCCGGATTCATCCGGAACCCGTTCAAACAGGACAGGCCCGGCAGCAGGATCCTTCTCAATCCGCAGCCGGATGATTCCTTTCCATTCCGGCCGGTCCTCCACAATTTTCAGAATCCGTTCCTTCAGGCTGAAATCCTCTTTTTCCTCAAGGATGTAATCCGCCCGTTCCTGCCGAAGCTGCCGGATATCGATGATCCGGGCCTGAAGCAGTTCCACCATGATTTCCCGGAACAGATCCACACTGGGGACCAGCTGCTGATACTCCGCCTCGCTGGCGCCTGCCCGGATCTCCGAGAGATGCACCCCCGGCCTGCGCATCGCTGCCTCAAGGAGGATCATCAGGCTGCCATCCATCCGCTGCTGCTTTGCCCGCCTTCTCTCCTCCTGCTCCGCCAGCCAGGCCTCCTCATCAAAGTCCAGTTCAACCGTGTCCTCCTCATCCGCCTCGGTTTCCGTCATCCGCCGCGGTTCAAAAATCCGGTTCAGATTCAGGATGCGCTGCGGGTCCCGGTTAAACAGCGGATGCAGAAACGTCTCCATCCGATCAAGGCTTTCCGGCTGCTCGAGAATCTGACTGAACAGCTCCTTGCGCAGGCTGAAGCGCTGGACCAGGGACATTTCGGCAATCTTTTCCAGTTCATCCGTGTACAGCGTCTTCAGATCAAAATGGCCGTTCAGAATCCGCTGATGTTCATCGATGGCCCGGTTCAGATAGGTTTCAATTTCCCGGAGATTGCGCAGCTTGTCCTCCTCACCGCTCTCCAGCAGATGCACGTTGATCCGCTGCTCCTCCAGCTCCCGGACACGGTTTTGCACCGTCTCCCGGTAGCCCCTGAACTTGTCCCGGGTCTGCTCAATGGTATCCAGGTCCTCCTGCTGGATTTTCTCGTAATCCGTGACGTTGTAATCAAGCACATTCCGCCGGATCCGGTTCATGGCTTCCTGGATGCGCTGAATCTGAATCCGAAGCAGATTGAAGACACCCTTGATGTCCTCCAGCGCCTGATCATAGCTCTGCTTCTCCAGATGCATCCGGAAAATCATTTCCTGAATGGTCAACTTCATGTTGTTTTCCACTTCCAGGGTTCCCAGAAGCAGATTGTACCCGTCATCCGTCAGATAATACGACGTCCGCCGGACCTCCTGATCCAGATAGACAATCCGGTTTCCCACATAGCTGATGTGGATCTGCTGCCAGGCCGATTCCTCAAAATCAAACCCGCTGAAGTACATGGGTGCCCCTTCATTGGAAAGGACCTTGTTGATGATGAAATCGCCGAGGCTGCGGCAGTCCTCGAAATTCATGGGTTTCTGAAAATAACGGGTGTTGACGGTATCAATAAACACCCCGATATCATCCGTCGTACACGGCATCTCCCGCAGCGACTGCTCCATGATAAACAGGAGAACGGCAAACACCATGTTCAGCTGCTCATCCTCCGTCTCGAACTCATTGTCTTTCCAGATGCTTTTCTGGCCGCTGGCAGAAAGGAGCAGCGCATAGAGGCCGACGCTTTTCATCCGCTTCGGAAAAGTCTTCAGAAAATCATACTGCATCGTTTCAATAGTCTCCGATATTCAGAATCTCCTGCGGAATGTACTGACCGCACTCAAGAATCGACCGCATCCGCCGGACCGTTTCGGCGTCAAAAAAAGAAAAGAACACGCCGGACACATTTTTGTTCTGGTGTTCCCGGGTCGCGGGCAGCGTCTCGGCCTGTGCCCCCTTACAAAGCATCGCCAGATAGGCCGGCACAAACGGGCTCACCTTACGTTCCCCGAAAGTCTCCGCCAGAGACTCATAAATCCCGATTCCCTCATAATCCAGGTCACCGAAGTACAGAAAGGTATTCCCGTCCTGTTTCATGTACGGCTCGGCGCTGATGTCAAACTCACGGAAACTGCTGACCACCCGTTTGCCGGCGCCGTAGATCAGCGTACGGATTTTCTCTCCCAGAATCCGCTCATGCCCTTCCAGCAGAAATTTGCGCATTCCGAAAAAGGGATCCTTGTTTTCAAGAATCAGCAGTTTCTGCGGGACCTCTCTCCCGGCCGCATAATAGGCAAACGGCTCAGCCGTATAGTAAACGTTCAGTTCCGCTTCCGTGGTCCCGCAGTGACTGAGAACCGACCGGGCATTGCCTGAAAGGAACTTTTCCTCGCCCCAGATTTCAAAGCTCCGCTCATTCCGTGACACCGTCACCGTAGCCTGCCGTTTCTGCAGGTAGGCCGACAGCCGCCGCACATAGGGGCGCTCATGCACATACACCTCCGGATGCCGGAGATAGTAATCCACGTGAATCAGCGGACTGGTCTGATACAGCAGCTCGTCCCGAAATGCGGAATAATCCGGCTTCTCTTCCACCAGCCAGTACTGCGTATAAAGGGCCGGCCGCTTTCCGTTGCGCGGTGAGGTCTTAACCGGCCGGATCTCCCCGGATTCAATCCGCTCCATCACATACCGGACCTGATGTTCATAGGGTTCCGCAAGCCGCTTTCCCAGCAGCATTTCCAGACTGCATTTTTTCATCCTTGTCCGCTCCGTCCGCCGATGATTTACCGGTATCGCTCAATGATACACGACTTTTTGCAAAAGCAGATTCCACAGGCGATACAGCCCATCTTCTGCATCTGTTCTCCAGCCTTCTCAAGAGACTTCATTCCCTGAATTTTTCCATTGTCATTATAATTCAATTTGATTTGTTTGTCACTTGTCTCGTTTTGAAATCCCACACAAAGAGAAGCGGCAATTCGTCTCCGGATTGCCGCTTCTTTCTTTTGTTTAACCAAGGAGTGCCATGAGTTCTTCCGCGGACATGGACATGAGCGATTCGCTCTTTCCTTCGAGAATGGCCTCGGCAAGATCCTTCTTGGCATCCTGCAGTGCCATGATCCGCTCCTCAATGGTATTCTTGAGAATCAGCTTGAATACCGTTACCTGACGCGTCTGGCCAATGCGGTGGGCCCGGTCCGTGGCCTG
>DGWH01000105.1:0-27567 GCA_002395225.1 Christensenella sp. UBA4263 | reverse complement strand
TTGAGTCCGGTGCCGCCCGCCTTGAGGGAAATCAGGAAGACCGGCACATCATTTTCATTGAACTGCCGGACCAGCGAAATCCGCTTTTCCTTGGGCGTTGCGCCGATGATCTTGTAGGTTTCAATGCCCTCTTTGGCAAAATCCTCCTCCAGCAGATTCAGCATGCTGACAAACTGCGAGAAGATGAGCATCCGGTGTCCGCCCTCAATGGCGCTCTTCACCAGCTCCATGCAGGCCTCACGCTTGGCGCTCTCCCCGCTGTAGTTTTCAAAGAGAAGGGACGGATCGCAGCAGATCTGGCGAATCCGGGTGAGTTCGGCAAAGATCTTGATCTTCTCCTCGCCGGCCAGTTCACCGCCCGCCAGCATCTCCTTCATGCGGACCACCTGACCATCATAGATCTTCTGCTGTTCCCCCTCAAGATGCGCGTACCGCACCTCCTCCAGCTTGGCCGGCAGATCCTTGAGCACATCCGCCTTCCTGCGGCGCAGGATAAACGGCGCCGTCATGGTCTTCAGCCGGTTTGTCGCTTCCTCATCTTTATATTTGGCGATGGGCAGTTCATAATCCCGCTGGAAGGTTGCCTGGTCATACAGGAAACCGGGCATGAGGAAATCAAAGATGCTCCACAGCTCAGAGAGCCGGTTCTCAATCGGGGTGCCGGTCAGGGCATAGCGATGATCCGCCTGAATCAGCTTGACCGTCTTGGCGGCCGCCGCCCGGGCATTCTTGATATACTGGGCCTCATCCAGGACACAGCTGGAAAAGGTCAGATCCGTGTAAAGGGCGATGTCCCGCTTCAGAAGATCATAGGAGGTAATGAACACATCCACCCCGGCAAAGTCGCCGAGAGCCTTTTTCCGGGCACCCTGGGTTCCCGCCAGGACAGAGACGGTCAGGTCCGGGGCAAATTTGGCGATCTCCTCCTGCCAGTTATAGACCAGGGACGCCGGGCAGACCACCAGGGCCGGCTTGCCCGCCTCCTTTTTTCCGCGGGCCTTGGCCCGTTCATCCTTGTATTCCTTGAAAACGGAGATCATCTGCAGGGTTTTCCCCAGACCCATCTCATCCGCCAGGATTCCGCCGAATCCGGAGCCCTCCAGCGTTTTCAGCCATTTATAGCCATACACCTGATACGGCCGCATCACGTCCTCAAGGGTGGCGGGAACCTCAAATTCCGCATCCCTGACCGTCTTGAAATTCCGGATCAGGGCACGGTAGGTGCGGTCCCGGGTGCTGGCCAGCTTCTCATGATCCTCCAGCATCCTGTCCAGATACAGTGCCCGGTACATGGGGACCTTCAGCTTGCTGTTGATGACATCCTTGGGGAGCAGCTGCATCTGCGTCATGAACGTGCTCAGTTCACTCAGCTGTTCATCCTGTGTCAGGTCCACAAAGTCGCCGCTCTTCAGGCGGTAATAGCGCTTTTTCTGCACATAGCTGTTGTAGACATCAAGGAGCTCCCGGGGAGAGAGTTCTTTGGAAATCACGGAAATGTTCAGCAGGCCGCCGCTGTCAACCGAGACGCCGACCTGAACCGCCGGACCGGAGATGACGCGTTTGGACAGGAAGCTGCTGCTTCCCTTGATCTGTCCGTAATATTCCAGTTCCGAAAGCCCCACGGTCAGGAAATCATACAGGCGGTCATCCGTCAGTTTTCCCGTATAGCTGTTCGTCTCCTGCTGAATCGTGGGCGTCCACCGCCGGACGCACTTCAGCGCCCGCTCCTCCTGCTCCACGTCATGATACCCTCCGCCGGCCTGCTCTGCCGGAACCAGCGGATACTCAAGCTCATCATACCGGACAACGCCGCGGATGGTGAGGCGGTTGCTGTCATCCAGATCCAGATAAAAGGTAAAGTTCGGTTCCGGGGGCAGATAACCGGAGGCCTCATCCACACAGTTGTCCACAAACTCGACGAACGGGTTTTCAAGCAGCCCTGGCAGAACGCGGTAATAAAACTCCTGCAGCCGGTCCTTCCCTACCTGGAAGCGGAAATAGCCGGAGGAATCCGACACCGAGATAAACGGGGTCAGCACCGAAATTTCCTGATCGGACACGCGGGAGAGGCCGGTGGTGTTGATCACGTATTTGTATGAGTTTCCGCTGATCATCACCGGCACAAAGCCTGAAACCGTCACGCCGATGAAATTGTCCCTGGCATCCGCCAGGCGGTCCGCCGTCAGTTTGAAGCGGATGTCCATGTGGCCGACCCGAACGATCTCATCCTTGATATTGTTCGTCTTATCGAGGAGCTCACAGTCCCCGTTGTACATATCGTAGAAATTGTCAAGGCGGGAGCCCTTCAGGGGAATCTGATACGTCCCTCCGTAGGAATCCGCCTGATTGCGGCGGATAAAGTCAAAGAGAACCTCTGCATTTGGCATGAATTCCTGCTCGGCAAAATGAAGGGTTTCCTTCTTTCCCAGCACATAGTCCTCTTCCTTCAGAACCGCACTGATCAGCTGATGGCAGTCCTTGACGATGTACTTTTTCGCTCCGCCGACCCCGATTTTGAATGAGAGGATCGGCACACCGTTTTCAAGGACAATCCGGGGCAGAATGTCGATGACGGCCTTTTTGGAAACCTTTTCCACCGTCCGGGTTTCCTTGATGGCGCTTTCCTCGCGCATTTTGCGAATGCTGCGGAAGAATTTCTCTGCCCCGTCATCCGTAATCTTTTTGGTTCCTTCCTTGTCTGCCCTGTTCCAGACCCTCCGGATCGTTTCCAGATCATATTCATCCAGAGGCTCATCAATGCTTTTCCGCTGATTATCCCGGCCATATGCGCTGACATAGGAAGATCTTGCATCCAGCTTGACGGCATTATGCTGAATGTTCAGTTTTCCGTCAATGATGCTGCCCCATACAATCACATCCTCAAGGGGTGCATTGAAGCGCTGGGAAAAACTCAGGGATTTTTCCCCTTCCCGGGTGGTCTCGATTTCATAGGTAGAGGAAGAACTGCTGACCGTCTTTTTCGCTTCGTCCATATACAGGATGGCTGCCGGTGTGGTCTTATATGATCCAAGCAGCGCTTCCATGTCAAAATAGACCGCCCCGGCCGCCGTTCTGCCCCTGAATGCATTCAGCGCCGGCACCGGGTTCGTTCCGGCAGCCTTTTTCTCTTTGTCCCTCTTCTGCTTCAGTGCCTTGAGTTCCTCTGTCTTTTTCCGAAGCTTGTAATCGTAATCCGATTCCCATACGGTCCATGGTCCGGATGTTTTTTCAATCCAGAAAAAAACAGCTGCCATATGTTCACAGCGCGCAGTCGATCTTCCATAGCCCCGCCTTGTGGTACATTCGGTGCATTCAAAATAGGCATTGTTCCACGTCTCTCCCAGTTCTGTCGGCACTGAATGCATGGACACAATGACACGCGTCCGCGGATATTCGATCGAATAGCTGGTCGTTCCATACCAGTTGGTGTCCTTCTTTTCAATTTTCAGTTTTGCCGCAATCTGCCGGCCTTTTTCAAGCGCTTCCGGCTTAAACAGTCCCTTCCAGTCCAGTTCTCTGTGAATTCTGTCAGCTTCATACATTTTTCTCATCTCCCCGGCATTTTTTCTGTTTTCAGTTTACCACAAAAGCCGGACAGCCGCCACCGAAAATGAAAACATTCCCTTCCGGCGAGCCGATTCCATACCGGTTTTCCCGCCCGGATCACGGTTTCCCCGGCGCCCAAATTGTCTCAGTCCTTTTCCGGCTTTTTGCCCGCCTGAGACCGGGAGTAGGCGAACAGATACTGCTGACAGACCCCGTTATACGGCGCATACCTCTCCCGGTCATAACCCTGCGGATACTGTTCCGCAAGAACCCGCCGGATCCAGACATCCACCGGAAAGAAATCAAGGCGGTGGAAGCCGAACAGCAGGATGCAGCTGGCCACTTTTGGCCCGATCCCCGGGAGGGCCCTGAGCACTTCCATTGCCTCCTCATCGCTGAGCGCCGAGAGCTGCTCCGGCGAAAAATGCCCATCTGCCGTCAGCCGGCTCACCTCCTGCACGTATTTCCAGCGGTACCCCAGTGCACAGGGACCCATCAGGGTGTCACGGTCCAGCCGGGCCACCGCCTCCGGTCCCGGGAACGTCCGGAAAGTTCCGGACCGGCCCTCCCGCAGTTCCCCGGCACAGGCGCACAGTGCCTCAATGGAACGCCGGATCATGGGAATATTCCGGTTCTGGGAGATGATAAAGCTGATGACCATTTCCCACGGATCCTGCCGCAGAATCCGGATTCCCTGCTGTGCATCGGCGGCTTTGGCCAGGTACGGATCCGCCGCCGGGTCCACTTTTCCGCGGATTCCGGCATAGGAGGTGTCAAGGTCAAAATACGGATGCCAGACATTGGCGTATTCCTCCTCCGTGCAGTCAGCCCGGAACCGGTCCTTTTCCGGGCGGATCCACAGACAGTGTCCCCGGTGCACAATCCGGTAACCCCCGTCCTGTTTTTCCCATCTGAAGCACTGCCCACTGCCGGCAATCCGGTCAAGATCAAAGTCATCCTGTATCTGTACAATCATGTAATCTCCTCCTCGGCCTGTATAAGCTGATCTGTATGAAAAGAAATGGAAAAAGTGAGAAACAAATGAAAATTGGCAAAAAAGGCGGGAAAACGTTCGCGAAGCTTTCGGAAACGGTGGGAAGCCGTCAAAAATGACCATTTTTGATTTTGACTTTCTTTGACCATTGAGGTATACTACGCTCGTCATCAGGGAAGGAAAGGAATAAGACCGGACCGACCGGATGACGCAACAAATTGTTTATAGTCGCGGACGCTTGACCAGTGCGCCGGACTTGTCCGAGAGCCGGCAGACGGCCGCGAGGTTTGGCCATAAGGCCGTATGAATGGAGGTTTTCATGATGAGTACGTATCTTCCTTCACTGTTTGGTGAGAATCTGATGGACATGTTTGATGATTTTGACCGTGATTTCGCCCGTACGTTCAGCCGTCCCGAGCATGCGCTGTACGGCAAGAATGCAGGAAGAATGATGAAGACGGATGTCAAGGAAACCGATGACGGATATCAGGTCGATATCGATCTGCCGGGATTTAAGAAAGAGGACATTCATCTGGATCTGACCAGCGGTTATCTGACCATTTCCGCCGAGAAGACGCTTTCAAAGGATCAGGAGAGCAACGGAAAGGTGCTGCGCCAGGAGCGCTATGCCGGTTCCATGCAGCGCAGCTTCTATGTGGGCAACACCCTGACGGAGGAGGACATTAAGGCCAAATACGAAAACGGTGTTCTCAGCCTGATCGTTCCCAAGAAAGAGCCGGCGCTTCCTCAGAAGAAGCAGATCATGATTGAGTAAACATTCCCCATAACCTTTTGCAGCAGCTTCGGCTGCTGCTTTTTTTTATTCCTCCGGCTTTTGCCTCCTTTTCCGGACAATGCTGGCCGCGGCGGCCGTTTCTGTCCGGATCACATGTCCCGGCACTGTTCCCTGAAAGGCCAAAAATGCAATTTTATGCAAGATTCTGTATAAAATTGCATTTTGGGCGTTGACAAGACGAACTTTTTTCGTATAATAAGGCGAAAGACATCTGAAGGAAAGGAAATCCCATGACCCGAGTATTTATCGACGGCAGTGCGGGCACCACCGGCCTCAGGCTGGCCTCCCGCCTCCATGAACGTCGCGATATCGAACTGTTGACCCTCCCTGAGGACAAGCGAAAGGACCCGGACGCCCGCAAAGAGATCATGAACCGCGCGGACATCGTCTTTCTCTGTCTTCCGGATGCCGCCGCCATCGAATCCGCCGCCCTGATTGACAATCCGGCCACGGCCGTCATTGATACCTCCACCGCCCACCGGACGGCAGAGGGATGGACGTATGGCTTTCCGGAGCTGACCGGACAGCGGGACAGAATCGCCGGGAGCCGGCGCGTGGCCAATCCGGGGTGTCACGCCAGCGGCGTGATTGCCCTGCTGTATCCGCTGATCCACAGCGGCCTGCTGGAGCCGGATACGCCCCTCAGCTGCTTTTCCCTGACCGGCTATTCCGGCGGCGGAAAAAAGATGATCGCGGAATACGACTCGGAAACGCGTTCGCCGCTGCTGGATGCACCCAGAATGTACGGGATTTCCCAGAACCACAAGCATCTGCCGGAAATCGTCCGTGTCTGCGGCCTCAAACAGGCACCGCTGTTTTTCCCGGTGGTCGGCGATTTCTATTCCGGAATGGAGGTTGTCATCGGTCTGCACGCCTCCCAGCTGAAAGGACCGGCCGGCGACTTGCTGGACCTGTACCGGTCATTCTATCCGGGTCCCATTATCCACGCCGATGCCAATGCGGATGAATCCGGCTTTCTCTCTGCCGCCGCCTTCTCCGGACGGGATGATCTGCAGATCACCGTCACGGGCGGCGAGGAGCGCATCGTGCTCACCGCACGCTTTGACAATCTCGGAAAAGGGGCCTCCGGCGCCGCCCTGCAGAACATGAACATTCTCATGGGCGTTCCGGAAACCACCGGCCTGATTCTCTGAGTTTTCCCCCATCCGAACCGGCACATTTTTCGATTCGGACAACTGCCTGACAGGAATACCGGGTAGACCGGTAGAAGGAGATACCATGATTAAGTTTATCGAAGGCGGCGTTTGCGCCTCAAAAGGTTACACCGCTTCCGGCGTCCACTGCGGAATCCGGAGGAGCCAGAGCAAAAAAGACCTTGCACTGATTGTCAGTGAGGTAAAGGCCAACGCGGCCGCCGTCTATACCACCAATCTCGTCAAAGGCGCACCGCTCCTGGTCACCCGTTCCCATCTGGCCAACGGACAGGCTCAGGCCATTCTGTGCAACAGCGGCAATGCCAATACCTGCAACGCCAACGGCGTGGAGGTCGCCGAGAAGATGTGCGCGATGCTGGCCAACGCTCTGCCGGTTGCCGCCGAGGATGTGGTCATTGCCTCCACCGGGGTCATCGGCCAGCCGCTCAACCTTGAGCCCATCGCCGCCGGCATCGCCCCCCTGGTCGCCGGCCTGTCTGCGGATGGCTGTGATGCCGCTGCCGAGGGCATCATGACCACGGACACCGTCAAAAAAGAGGTTGCCGTCTCCTTTGAACTTGGCGGGAAAACCTGCCATATCGGCGGCATTGCCAAGGGCAGCGGCATGATTCATCCGAACATGGCCACCATGCTGGTGTTCCTGACCAGTGATGTGGCCATCTCCCCGGAACTGCTGCAAAAAGCCATCCGGGAAGATATTGCCGGCACGTTCAACATGGTCAGCGTGGATGGCGATACCTCGACCAACGACATGCTGGTCCTCATGGCCAACGGCCTGGCCGGCAATCCGGAAATCGTCACCGAGGATGCGGATTTCAAAACCTTTATGGAAGCACTGGGAACGGTCACCGTCGCCCTGTGCCGGATGATTGCGGGAGACGGCGAGGGAGCGACCAAGCTGCTTGAATGCAAAGTCAGCCACGCCCGGGATCTGGCCACCGCCAGAACCGTGGCCAAATCCGTGATTACCTCCTCCCTGCTCAAGGCCGCCATGTTTGGCGCGGATGCCAATTGGGGCCGCGTCCTCTGCGCCATCGGATACAGCGGAGCCGATGTGGACATCAGCCGCATTGACGTCCGTTTCAAAAGTCCGGCAGGGGAAATCCTGGTCTGTCAGGGCGGCAGCGGCGTGGACTTTTCAGAGGAAAAGGCCAAGGCCGTTCTGCTTGAGCACGACATTGAAATTCTCGTAGACCTGAATGACGGCACAGCCGAAAGCTGCGCCTGGGGCTGCGATCTCACCTATGACTACGTCCGCATCAACGGCGATTACAGGACCTGAGGAACCACCATGACAAAGCTTTTTTCAAACGCGGAACGGGCAGAGATCCTCACCCAGGCGCTCCCGTACATCCGCCAGTACAACGGAAAAACCGTTGTGGTCAAATATGGCGGAAACGCCATGGTCAACAGTGAACTCAAGCAGCAGGTGATGGAGGATATCGTGCTGCTCCACCTGATCGGCGTCCATGTGGTGCTTGTTCACGGCGGCGGACCGGAGATCAGCGAGATGATGAACCGGCTTGGCAAAAAGCCGGAATTCATCGACGGTCTCCGGGTGACAGATCAGGAGACGATTGACATCGTCCAGATGATTCTGGCCGGCAAGGTCAACAAGACACTGGTTTCTCTCCTTGAGCGGTACGGCGGACAGGCCATCGGGCTGAGCGGCATGGACGGACGGCTGATCGAAGCGGAGCCCAAGGATCCCCGCCTCGGCTATGTGGGCAAAGTGACGAAAATCAACATCCGGCCGGTCATTGATCTGCTTGAACGCGGTTACATTCCCGTCATCTCCACCCTGGGCTGCGACGAAAGCGGGAACATCTACAACATCAACGGAGACACCGCCGCGGCACACATCGCCGGCGCGCTCCGGGCGGAACGCATGATTCTCATGACGGATATCGCGGGCATTCTGCGTAACCGGGAGGACCCGGATTCCCTGATTCCCCGTGTCACGCCGCAGGAAATTGAAACCCTCAAGCAGGAAGGCATCATCACCGGCGGCATGATTCCCAAAGTGGAATGCTGCCAGGAGGCCATTCGCGCCGGCGTCCGGAATGTGGTCATCATGGACGGCCGGATTCCCCACTCCATTCTCATGGAACTGCTGACCAATGAAGGTGCCGGTACAATGGTTATGGGAGGTGCACAATGAGCATCACGGAGAGAGACAAAAAGTATGTTGCCGGAACCTACAACCGGTTTCCGGTGGAAATCGCAAGCGGAAGCGGCTCCGTCGTATATGATACCGCCGGGAAACGGTACATTGATCTGGGATCCGGCATCGGCGTCACGGCGTTCGGCATCGCAGACCCGCTCTGGCAAGAGGCCGTGACCAGACAGATTGGTCTCGTTCAGCACATGTCCAACCTCTACTATACCGGGCCCTGCGTGGATCTGGCCGAGATGCTGTGCACCCGGACCGGCATGAGCAAGGTCTTTTTCTCCAACTCCGGCGCAGAGGCCAATGAATGTGCCATCAAGGTCGCCAGAAAATATCAGGCAGAACATAAAGGGCCGGAGTGCTCCACCATTGTCACGCTGAAAAACAGCTTTCACGGGAGAACCCTGACCACCCTGGCGGCTACCGGTCAGGATCACTATCATGAACTCTTTACCCCGCTGACCCCCGGCTTCCTTTCCGTGGACCCGGACTTTACCGAGCTACCGGACCCCGACAGGGTTGCTGCCATTCTCATCGAATGCATTCAGGGGGAGGGCGGCGTCATTCCCCTGCCTCAGGACACGGTTCGCCGGATTGCGGATTACGCAGCTGCCCACGACATTCTGCTGATGGTCGACGAGGTTCAGACCGGCAACGGCCGGACCGGTGCCCTGTATGCCTATATGAACTACGGCATTCATCCGGACGTGGTCTCCACCGCAAAAGGTCTGGCCGGCGGCCTGCCTTTGGGCGCCACCCTTCTGTCAGAAAAGGTGTCCGGAACCCTCGGGTTCGGGGATCACGGATCCACATTCGGCGGAAATCCGGTTTCCTGTGCCGCCGCCCTCTCCGTTCTCTCGCGAATCGACGATTCCCTCCTGGCCTCTGTCCGGGAAAAAGGGCAGTACCTGATGGACTCCTTCATGGATGCCCCTGGCGTCGAAAGTGTCAGCGGAATGGGACTCATGATCGGCATCAAGTGCCGCCGGAACGCCGGTGACGTTGTCCGGGAGGCCCTCTCAAAGGGTGTTCTCTGCCTGACCGCCAAAGACCGGGTGCGTCTCCTTCCCGCTCTGAATATTCCCATGGACATCCTCAAAGAGGCGGTTGACATTCTCAAAGAATGCATCGCCGGATAATCCCCGTCTGCAATGACAGGCCGTTCATCTGATGATGAACGGCCTGTTTTATGCAAGTCATTATTCTCGGGCGGTCCGGCGCTCCGTCTTGTCCCGGTAAAGCGCCCGGTCTGCCTCCTCCAGCATCTGTTCAAGCGGCGGATGGCATTCTGCTTTTCGGCTGATGCACCCGCCTATGCTGGCTGAAATCCTGTATGGTTTTTCACCGGCGTATTGCCTGGCATAGTTTTCAACCCGCTCCCGAACCGCTTCCACATTCTCGGACAGCCCGGTAAAAAATCCGGCCATGGCGAACTCATCTCCGCCGTACCGGGCACACAGACCGTTGTCCATGCGCGTTGCTTCCTGTTCCAGCGCCTTGCCGATGCTCTGAATGGCTGCGTCGCCCTCGGCGTGTCCATAGGCATCATTGATCCGCTTCAGTCCATCCAGGTCTACCGAGAAAAGGACCAGGTTCTTTTCCCTGACTGCCGGATTTTCAAGTCTTTTGTTCAGTTCCTGCAGGAAGCCGCGCCGGTTATACAGGCCCGTGAGAAAATCATGGTCCGCCATAAACTGAACCGCCTCATTAGCCTGGCGGAGACGCCCGTTGCTCAGTACCGCCCGCAGCACAGAGGACATGAAGATCGTATGTTCCTCAAAACGCTGTTCCTCGCGCAGATTCCACTTTCTTGAGCCGCAGATGATATACCCCATGGTCTCATCCATGGTCTGAAGCAGATGTGCCATCACGATGACAATCTCCTCATTGCGGATCACCCGGTCAAAATCCGGTATCGGTTTGCCGCGCCAGGCAAAGCGCTCACCGGAGGTATACTGACCATTTTCCCCATGCAGAATCGTCCGGGCCATCATCCGGTCTGATTCATCCAGCACACAGATGCAGTAATAGGAATCCGGCCAGGGCCCGACCGCTTCCGGTATCAGGCGAATCAGATCATCCACCGAATTGGTATTCAGCGTTGAGCGGACAAATGCGCCCATGTTTTTGATATTCCTGCTGAAGTCCTGGTTCTCATTCTGGATGTCGCTCAGAATCCGTTCAATGGCATGGCTGTCCTCTACCTCATGGCATCCGCAGGACTGCCGGACCTTCATTTCATAGGAAAGAGGCCACATCTCGGTCCGGCCGGAATTTTGCGGATTCCAGTGTTTCACGCAGTCCATGACGCGTTCAAGCACAGAATCAAAATCCGGAACACCGGTCGTAATTCCCGGAAGATGCCGCTCCCCCATCAGAATGCCGTCAAATCCGGTTACCCGAACCGTATCCGGTACACTGATGCCCATCGTCCCGAGAAAATTGCAGACACAGAGGGCCATGGCATCATTCGCACAGACAAAGGCCTCCGGCATTTTTCCGCCGCCTGCAAAGTACTTTTTGAGTGCGCGCCGGGTGGCCGAATCCCAGAAATCCCCGTAAATGATTTTCTCATCCGGCAGTGCGGAGCCGGCCTCCTCAAGAACGGCGCGGCAGACCTCAATCCGTTCCTCGGAATACGGGTTTCCCTTGAATCCGGCCACCATCACCACATCCCGGCAGCCGTGCTCATCGACCACATGCCGCACCAGCTGTTCAAAACCGCTTCGGAACTCATACCGGATGTTGATGCAGCCCTCATAGGTCCGTTCCATCATGAAAACGGGAATCTGTTTTTCAATTCCCATGTTGATCAGATAACGGTTGATTTCCTCTGCGTGAATCATCTCACCGAACAGGATAATGCCTGACAAGTTCTCCAGTTCAAAAAGCATCCGGCATTCCCGCAGTCCATCCTCTCCGCGTGCCAGAACTGTATTGCGGTCAAAGGTGATACATAGCGGGAGAAAACCGTTTTCTCTGGCATGCGGAATGAGATGCGACAGAAACAGATTCAGGTTTTCCTCATCTACCCACGCCGCACATACCGCTATGATTCGCCGACCTTCCGTCATTTCATTTCCCCCTCGTTGGTGTTGGATTCCCTCTGTCCGGCCCATATGCCGGATTTTCTCTTCCCGCAGGCCTTTTCCGGCTTACCTGCCCTCTGCACAGATTCCCCATACCTGCAGGAGACCGACCATCTGGTATACGCCGCTGACCTGCATATCATTCAGGTTGTTCCGGAAGCTGTCCACCTCATCCGAAACCTTGAGCTCGATGCAGCATAAGCAAAGAGCTGTTCAAGGTCATTCTCAGCCTCTGGAGTAATGATGACCTCGTCTTTCGTTCATCGTGCATATTTTCTTTCAAGATCATCAAATACATCATCCAGCAAACGTCCCTCATGGCGCATGGCCTGCTGATAACCACGCTCCAGTCTGGCATTAAGCTCCGGATCAGACAGATCAGGTTCAGGATTATCCTGTCGGGGAAGGACCAGGGGGAATGGAAAACCATTCCGGGCAATTATCTGACGGTAGAGGGAACCGATGGCTGCTGAGACTGGGACACCGAGTCGCTGAAGAATAGCCTCAGCATCGTTTTTTTATGTCCTCTTCAATGAGGCAGCTGACAGGTACATTTTTCATAAGTGTACACCACCTGTTGTGGCCATTATATAACGGTGTCATGCTGTCTACAAGACAAACATGGGATTAATTCTTTTCATGTGATCTATCTTATCTTTTGGGAATACTCCTTCTGAAAGTCATTTCACATTATATGTATTCGTCTTTTCTTTTTATCAAAACGTAACGGGATGAAACATTCGTTCTCCGTGATTGCTTCACTTTCTGTTCAGTCCCAGCATTGATTTCACCTGTGCGGCGGCTGACCTGGCCTCCCCCTGTCCCCGCTTTCCGTTGGTTTTATAGCAGAAGTTCCCGACAATTTCCGGGCAGTAGCCGTATTCCTGTCCATAAATCGCAGCCATGAGGTTATACACCACCTGGCCCCAGCGCTGATGATAATCTGAGGTCACCAGCGTCAGGGATTCTGCCTGCTGTTCTTTCAGAATGCGAAAGGTATACACGGCGTTTTCCGCTGTCGTCATGGCCTGTTCATCAATATAAATCCGTTCCGGAGCAATACCGAACTGAGTGATCAGATACTCCCGCATCATCCCTGCCTCGGTATGCTTTTTCGGGTTGTTCCCGCCGGTTGCACCGCCCGAGCAGACAAGGATCGTCTCCGGAAAGGCCTGTGCCGCCGCGGCCGCTGCGCGGCATCGCCCCTTCAGTTCATCTGTCATCTCCCCGGCCCGCAGGGCGTATCCGAGGACGACAAAAGCATGCCTGCGGCTGTTTCTTACCCCTGCCTGCCAAAGCTGCTCCACTGCGCCTTCTTTCCCGGCGAGAATCAGTTCATACGGACGAAGATAGACCTTTTCCCAGTGCGCCGCAACGGAAAGGGCAATGGCATAATCTGATTCCCGGATTCCCCGGAGCACCTCCAGATCCCGCCGGATCTGTTCTCCGTCATCCGGTTCCGGCTGTTCCCGAGCCTCCAGCAGGTGATCTACCAGAATCCGAAATGCTTCCCGGCTTCGTTTGGGCATCCAGTACTCCTCGCTCTGCGCTGCACAGGCGAGCATGCACAACAGCAGTCCCACTATCAGGACAATTGTTTTTCTGCGCATCAAAACACCCCTTTCTGAAACTCATCTGTTCCTCTGTCCTGTCCGGATGTGAAAGGATTGGCTCTGCCGCGCAGCGACAGATTGGCAAATTCAGGTCTCAGACAAACCGCTCCGGCAAGACCAGCATTGAGCCCTGAACAGCTGCCAATGTCGCTGAAACTTCCTTTTCCTTCCCACAAAGACATGGTATACTGATCGGGCAAAAATACGGTCTGAGGAGCGGGCTCGACGTCACATATGTGCACCGGAAAAGCCCCGGTGCCGGAAGACCTGACTGAGGCTAAGGAACCGGACCTGTCGCGCGGCGACAGTTTGTCCGCTCACGGTCACCGCTAATGTCGCCCGGACGAGTAACCAGCACTGAGACACAGAAGGGAGGAGAAACGAATGAAAGAATCCGCAAACACACCTGTTCCGGATCGGACATACCTCGCCATTGACCTCAAGTCCTTCTATGCCAGTGTCGAATGTATTGCCCGCCATCTGGACCCTCTGACCACCAATCTGGTCGTCGCTGACCCGGAACGGACGGAGAAAACCATCTGTCTGGCTGTTTCACCCTCCCTGAAAGCGCTGGGCATTCCGGGACGGGCAAGACTGTTCGAGGTGGTCCAGCGGGTCAGAACGGTGAATCAGGAACGTCTCCGGACAGCCGCCAGGGCCGGACTCCTTGAAAAAGATGATCATGGGCAGTTCCGCTTTTCCGGTTCATCCAGCAATGCTCCGTCTCTTAACCAGAATCCCTCCCTTGAGCTTTCCTATATCATTGCCCCGCCCCGAATGAAACTCTACGAGGAGATCAGTACAAAGATCTTCTCCATTTACCGCAAAAGCATCAGCCCGGAGGACATTCATGTCTACTCCATTGACGAAGTGTTCATGGATGTAACCTCGTACCTGAAAACCTACGGCATCACCGCCCATGAGCTGGCCATGCGCCTGATCCGGGAAATTCTCGCAGCCACCGGAATAACGGCCACCGCCGGAATCGGAACGAATCTGTATCTGGCCAAGGTCGCCATGGATATCGTGGCCAAGCACGTGCCGGCAGATGCACAGGGGGTTCGGATTGCCGAACTGAATGAGCAAACGTACCGGGAACTTCTGTGGTGTCACCGTCCCCTCACTGACTTCTGGCGGGTCGGACGCGGTCTTGCCAGGCGTCTTGAATCCCTTCGCTGCTACACCATGGGGGATATCGCCCGCCTCAGTCTGACAGATGAGGAACGTCTCTACAAAACTTTCGGCATCAATGCCGAACTGCTGATCGATCATGCCTGGGGCTGGGAACCTGTCGGAATGGAACACATCAAGGCCTACCGGCCGGAGAACAATTCCATCTCCGCAGGCCAGGTTCTTGCCGAACCCTATGACAGCGAAAAAGGCCGCCTGATCGTCCGTGAAATGACCGAACTGCTCGTCCTGGATCTGGTCCGAAGACAGGTGATGACAAAACAGATCACCCTGACGGTGAGTTACGACCGCGAAAGCATCTCCCCCGCCGGAAGAGGCAATGCCGGTTACATCGTCACAAAAACCAGCAGGCCCTTTAAAGGAAAAGTTACGCCGGACCGGTACGGCCGCCCGCATCCCGGGCATGCCCACGGAACCGGAAATCTGGATCATTACACCAGTTCCACGCGTGCCATTACCCGCACCATGATGGACCTGTATGACCGCATCATCGATCCGGATCTGCTGATTCGCCACGTCGTCATCGCTGCCCTGAACATCCTCCCCGAAAATGCAATTCCGGCGGAGGCACCGGTGCAGCTGGACCTGTTCACCGACTATGAATCCCTTGAACGGGAGGCTGCCCGGCAAAAAGCCGAGGAGGAAAAGGAACGCCGCCTTCAGAAGGCAACCCTCGTCCTCCAGGACCGGTACGGGAAAAACGCTGTCCTCAAAGGAATGAACTTTCTGGAAGGTGGAACAACCATTGAGCGAAATGCACAGATCGGCGGTCACCGTTCCGGTGAAACTTCCTCCCTGACGGACCGCAAACTCAAGCGCCCGGACCGGGCAAACAGACAAGGAGAGCATTCAGATGAATGAACCGGATCCCAGAATCGTTTACAAAGACATTATCCGCCTGCCGCATCATCAGTCCGCGGTGCATCCGCAGATGAGTCTTGCTGACCGCGCCGCCCAGTTTTCCGCCTATAAGGCGCTCAGCGGCTATGAGGACATGGTCACCGAGGAAGCGCGGCTCACGGATGAACAGATTGAGCTCGGAGAGGCGCAGAAGGAACTGCTGAACCGGAAACTTCTCCGTCTGGCGGAATATCTGGCCAATGGCACACATCCCTCTGTCACCGTCACCTTTTTTGTACCGGATGTATGGAAAGAGGGCGGTCATTATCACACGGTCACAGATGAAATCAGAAGGATCGATCCGGTTGAACGAAAACTGTGTCTGGTTTCCGGCTCATCCCGCCTGCCTGCAGGCGGGGCCATTTCTTTTGACGACCTGCTTGACCTGCATGGGGCCTGTCTGGATGAACTTGATCTGCCCACTGCCTAACTGTCCACTGTGGTTCTGGTGGATGTTGATCCGCCGGACTATCGCAGGGAAACCGATACAAAAGCCGATCGAAAGAACGTATCCATGCCTGCTTGACTATCGATAAGCGCGGCGTGAACTGCAGCCAGATTCTCCAAGATGCGCCGAAGAAGCAACATGCCTAACCTGCCCAACAGTACTTGCCGTCCACTTCCGGGCGGCTCTTTTTTTTTGGTTAACAGTTTCGCAACGATTTTATGATTACTGAGCCGTTTTCAGAAAATCTTCGGGCTTTATCAGTTCAGTCCGACAGGTATGTTTCTTTGTCTTCTCGCTGTAATTGATCCCAACCAGCAGCACATTGTGATAATCCAGAAAACGTCGAATATACTCTTTTTCCTTGATACACCTGAGAGCATGATTTACAGAACGGTTGACCTTCAGTTCCAGAATAATTGGGACAGCTTTTCTGTTTCTGGGTTCAAATGTAAAATCGGCATATTCCTTTCCTGCTTTGTCCTCCCGGTTGATACGATAATCATCCAGTGCTGCCAGGTATCCGATGGTCACCACACATGCAAGAGAGTTTTCATCACTATAAGAAAAGAAGGGGATTTTTTCTGTATGCAAATCTTCGATCAATGTCGCCACTTCTCTGTCCCGCTGTTCAAGCGTCGCCCGCAGCAATCGTCCAGATTCTTCAAGGGTTTGCCTGAGTCCCAGTTCCTGTGATGATAAAGCCTCCTGAAATTTCAGCATCAGTTCATGATTAGGAATTCGCAGTTGTCCATCAAAATAGCTGAGAAAACCATATACCACCATTGAAGAGAGAATTTCATCTTTCGTAGAAATTTTCTCCTTTTCAGCGCTGAAGCCCGACAACCTGATGGGCAATGTCTCCCCTCCAACCATCCGTACGACATCTTCTCTCAGATCCATCACGTTATGGCGAATACTGTCTCTGACTTCATTCATCGGTCCCGTTCCTGTCCAGTAACTCTCACATCGTCCATCCATCAGGGCACAGGAAACGGACTCCGGATTAAACATATGTTTTCCATCATGCGACCGCAGATACCCATCATACCAAAGTGTCAGTTCTTCCATAGAAGGCCGGGTAATCCCCTTCATCTGCATCAGTTCCTGAATTTCCTCTTCGGACAGCCCAAAGTAAGGATAAAACTGATTATCCTGAAATGCCGAAAATTCACGGAACATATTCAGAGGAGATCCGCTTGTATATTTGGCAATCGGCAGAATACCCGTCATATAAGCAAAACAAACATATCCAGTATCTTTAAACAGAGAACGAAGAAATTTCAGATAGTTTTGCTTGTCTGCCTGCGTCATAAAGGACTCTTCAAAAACCGCATCCCACTCATCGATCACAAAGACAAATGAATCACCTGTTTTGTTCAGTAAATCCGGAATAGCATACTGGCTTTCCATGACAAGATCGGGATATGCCTGCCGGAGATCATCTTTCATTAATGCTTCTATTTTTGAAATAAAATCCGCATATGTTCTGACTTTATTATTCAGCATTCTAATCATATTCATGCGGATGACATTCAGTCTTCCCTGAGAAGGCCAGCAAAGTTTTCCCGCTTCCAGGCCTGATGGATCTGCAGACCAGATTTTCTCCTGTTCCCCCCTTAGTCTGCCAAGTCTGCATTTTTCAAACAGTTGACTGCTTTGCTCACGTGTGCTCTTATCAAAAAAGGCAGCAATCATATTTGCCGCCACCGATTTGCCAAATCGTCTTGGCCTTGTGACACAGATATATTTGCTGCCGGACATCACATATCGGTACAGTGAATCAATCATTAAGGTCTTATCCACATAGGTATCCGTACGTACCGCCTCTTTAAAGAGTGTGTATCCCTCTCCGCTGTTTAAAAAATTCATCTTTCTTCTCCTTTGCCTTTTCATCCATCTGCCCGTGATCGGAGCTTGTCGCCCATGAAATGGCTGCGGATCGATCGGCTATGCCACTCAAGTTCGCTTTAAACAGAACCATTTGGTTTTTTAGGTCGGTGAAGATCCAAAAAATAGCCAAACGGTTTTGAACTTGGTCGATGAGCGCTGACATGTGTAATACCCATTTTCTCGCCTTCTTTACCATGGCCCCCGGTGGACGTAGATTCTGAATTTTCTTTGGTACAGAGTCCCGTCCCATAGACCGACCCATGGCGACCTATAGATAACGACCTATAACGACCTAATTTCCATTATCGATAAACGTATGTATATCAATGCTCTTCATAATTTCCGATAGCTATAATTAGATTTCAATTTCTCTCGCCGACCTAAAAACCCGAATAGTAGTGTTAAAAAAGAGAGAACTTTTACTATACGTCCTCTCAAAAGCGGAAATGAGAAGCATCGAAACCCTGAACTATCCACTGTTTTGGAACTTCAGGCAGCATCGTTTTCCAACAATTTACTGATATGATCAGAGACTATTTTTCGCGCAGTTTCTCCTTCCGGAATACGCACACAAGTTTGTTTTAAAAAAATAGAGAGAACTCTTACAAGAAGTCCTCTCAAAAGTGGAGATGAGGGGAATCGAACCCCTGTCCGAAAAAGCGACAACCAGGCTTTCTTCGAGTGTAGTCTGTATTTTAACATTCCCTCTGCCAGGCGCCTGCAGACAGGCTCAGGGCTTCAGTAGCTTCATAAGTGTGTCTCAATGGCAAAGCTTACATTGAAACATTGCCCGCTAAATCGACGCCGGTGAATGAGGCAGCGGGATCCTCATGCCGACGCGCGCCTAATTAGGCAGCGATAGCGTAATTGCTATTGTGAGTTAATTTTTAATTTCCCGTTTTTAACGTAGCACGGGGCTACGACTCGCTTACCTGACCACCTACGATCCCGTCGAAACCAGTACATCCCCATTCAAGTCCTGTTCCGATCCCGAAGCGCTCGCTGCATCTCACGTTTTACATCCCGCTCAGCAATATCCTCACGTTTGTCATGAAGTTTCTTGCCTTTGCAAAGACCCAGTTCCATCTTGAACCGTCCATCCTTCAGATAGACAGAGAGAGGAACCAGTGCATATCCCATCTTCCCAACTTCCTGGAACAGATGACGGATCTGACTTTTTTGAAGAAGCAGACGTTTCGGTCGGAGAGGATCCGTATTGAAGATATTCCCCTGTTCATAGGGACTGATGTGCATTCCCTGAACAAAGACCTCACCGTTTTTGATGACGGCATAGCTTTCTTTCAGGTTCATCCGGCCCTGCCGCATGCTTTTGACCTCAGTACCCTTCAGCTCCATTCCGCATTCCAGCCGTTCCTCGACAAAATAATCATGGAACGCTTTCTTGTTCTGAGCCATCGGTTTTATTCCTTTTGCGCGGGCCATACCAGTACCTCCAATCGCGTGTAGTATATCAGTTTCATTACAGATTTTCAAGTAGTGATTTTCAGGGCTCCCGGCCGAATACAGGCCGGTCAAAACGGTTCATGCATTTTCCGGTCCGCGCAGTCCCATATTTTGACGTTTCTCCCGGGAAGTGCTATAATTCACCCGTTCAGAGCGGGGGTTTGTCCGCATTTCTTTATCTGTCGGCAAATATCCGATTCTGAATGAGGAGCATCCCCAGTCAGAAGTTCACCGGATGCACTGCATCCGTTGCCAGGTTTAACGGCCTCTGCAGGCAATGAAGCGCCAGAGGCCCAAAAAAGGAGTGATTCAACCATGTTTCTGTCCAAACAGCTGTTCAGACGATCGTTCATTCTTGCCGCGTTTTCCCTTTTATTTCTGCTGACCGGTCTGGCCGAGGATTTCAGCCGCCCGCTGCTTTTCCTCTCACTGCCGGAAGATGCGCAGATCATCGAAGATGTCCAGTTTGAAGACGGCGACTTCATCCAGACCTATCAGCTGAGCGGCGGCGCACATATCACCCTGCTCCGCAACGCCAATTTCGACATGTCCCTGTCCGACCTTGTGGCGAGCGAATGGGAAGGCGCATCCTCCGTCTCTTCCCTGAATCTTGAACCCATCAGCGGGCACAGGACCGATGCCCTTCGTTTTAACTATACCGATGCAGATTCCGTATCCTTTCTCGTGACCCTCATCTCCGTCAAATCCGGAAATGATACGCTGATCTTTGAGGCCGTTTTCCCCTCCCGGGACGGAGAGGAACAGATCAATGCCATCGTCGACAAAATGATTCAGTCCATGTCCGTACTCAATATGAGCGAAAGCAATCTCGGATAAAAAGCGGCTCTCCAGAAATACACAAAGGCCGGCTATTCGAAAGGAATAGCCGGTCTTTGTTGGTAAGGAGGAGTTCACGCTTTATTTTTCGCTGCCTTTTTCGATTTGCTGTTTCTGCGTTCCGTGGAGGAGACGACAATCTTCTGGATGCAGATAAAGAGCAGAAGCAGAAGGCCTGTCGCAATCTTTCCCCACCAGGAAAGCAGATTTCCGTTGAAGGTGATCAGGGCCGGAATCATGGATTTCAGCAGCACGCCAAAGAGTGTGCCGATCATGTATCCCTCGCCGCCGGTCAGCAGCGTGCCGCCGATAACCGCGCAGGTGATGACATCCAGTTCAGCTCCCTGAAGGGAAAGGTTCCATCCGCTCTTGACATACAGCGCATAGGCAATTCCGGCCAGAACGGAGCAAAGTCCGTTGAATCCGTATACCAGCACTTTCGTGCGGCCAACCGGAAGCCCCATCAGCTTGGCGCTCTGTTCATTTCCGCCGATGGCGTAAATGTTCCGGCCAAAGCGGGTCCGCTGGAGCAGATAAATGCCCACTGCCAGCACCACCAGGAACAGGATGACATTGAAATTGACAAAGGCACTCGGGCGAATGCGGGTCCATTCCCCGTCCTTGAGGTACATGAAATAGAGTTTCCAGCTTGCCAGTGCATCAATTGTCTCATTCTTGATCTCAATGGATTCCCGGCTGATCAGTGCACAGACACCGCGGGCCAGGAACATGCCGGTCAGGGTTGTAATGAACGGCGGAACATTGAGATAGTGGATGACCCAGCCCATGAGCAGTCCGAGGCCGACGCCAACCACCAGGGAAAAGGCGATGCAGACCCATGGGTTAAGCCCCAGCACGGCCGTCCCGTAGGCAATAAACATACCGGTCAGGGAAGCCACGGCACCAACGGACAGGTCAATGCCGCCGGTGATCAGGACCATCGTCATGCCGACCGCGGAAATTCCGTAGTAGGCATTGTCAACAAACAGATTGGTAAATGTCCTCAGCGTTGTAAAGCCCTTGCTGCCATAAGCAACGACACCGAACAGATAGATGACAAGGAAGATGCCGACCGTGGCATAAACCATGATGAATTTCGGATTCAGTATGCTGCTGATCAGACTGCGTCCGGATGAATTCCGATTGTCACTCATCATTTCACACCTCCGTTCGCGAGTTTTGCTCTTGAAGCGGCACGCTTGCTGAAGTAGTTGCGCACCGGTTCAGACTGCAGCACGATAACGACCGCAATAATCACTGCCTTGAACGCCATGGTTGCCTCAGAAGCAATGCCGAAATAGTACACCAGCGTCACGATGGTCCGGATGATAATGCTCCCGAGCACCGTGCCCAGCAGGCTGAATTTGCCGCCGGTCATGCTGGTGCCGCCGATAACCACCGCGAGAATGGCATCCATTTCAAAGTTCAGTCCGGCATTGTTGGAGTCGTTGGACATGATCCGGCTGGAATAGATGAGGCCGGATATGCCGGAGAGGAATCCGGTCAGTGCAAATACGATAAAGATGATCAGCTGAGCGTTGATTCCGGAAAGGCGGCTGGCCTTCCGGTTGATGCCAACCGATTCCACAAAGGTACCAAAAGCGGTTTTCCGGACAAAGAGGGAAACCAGGATCACCACAACCGCTGTAATGATAATGGGCATGGGCAGAAACAGGAAACTTCCCTGTCCGATCACCCGGAACGGAGAATAACCGGTGGTAAACTGTTTGCCATTGGTCAGAATCTGGGCAATTCCGCGGCCGCAGACCATCAGAATCAGCGTCGCGATAATCGGCTGCATATCCCACCGGGCAATCAGGAAGCCGTTGAACAGTCCCATCACGATGCAGACCAGCAGCGGCACAACCAGAACCAGGAAAAAGGGATAGACCGTGTAATCGCCGGGGGTGTTATAAACCGTTACATCCCACCGCAGAAATTTCAGTGCAATGGCACCGGCAACGGCGACCAGTGCACCAACGGACAGGTCCGTGCCGCCCAGGGCGATGACCAGCGTCATGCCCATGGCGATGATGGTAATTTCGCTGGAACGGTTCACAATGTCAATCAGATTTCCATACAGCATGCCCGTACTGGGCTGATAGCTGATTGAGAAGAAATCCGGCCGGACAATCAGACAAACAATCAGAATGAGCACCTCGGCCACAACCGCCCAGGTGACTTTCGAACGCATCAGTACGGAAAGATTCAAACGTTGTTTCATGATTTAGTACCTCCCGCGCCCTGTGCGCCCTCTGCGATAATCGCCAGAATTTTCTCCTGGGTACAGTTGGCTCCATCCGTCTCTGCCACCTTTTCACGGTCACGCATGACCACAATCCGGTTGGAGCAGCGGATGATCTCATCCAGTTCAGAACTGATGAAGATGACCGAAACACCTTTTTCACACATCTCCAGCATCAGACGCTGAATTTCTGCCTTCGCACCGATATCAATGCCGCGTGTCGGCTCATCCAGAATCAGGACATTCGGATCCGTTGCCATCCAGCGGGCCAGAATGACTTTCTGCTGATTTCCGCCTGACAGCTCGCCGATCTTCTTTTCCGCATCCGGCGTGGCAATTCCAAGAGCCTTGATGTATTTATCCGCCAGGTCATTCTGCTCCTTGCGGGAGAGCGGGTGCATGAATCCACGCCGGGCCTGTACCGCCAGGGCGATATTTTCGCGGATGGACAGGTCTCCGATAATTCCGTCCACTTTCCGGTCCTCGGGACAAAATGCCATGCCGTGCATCAGCGCATCGTACGGCTTGCGGATCTCCGTCTTCTTTCCGTTCAGCTCAATTTCACCATTTGCCGTCTTCGTCGCGCCAAACAGCATTTCTGCCGTTTCCGTCCGTCCGCTGCCCAGCAGTCCGGCAAATCCCATCAGTTCCCCTTTGCGGAGATTAATCGAAATATCCTCCACCTGGCCCGGAATGCCGATATGGCTGGCCGTGAGCACATACGGTGCATCCTTGTCCACATCTACCCGTTTCAGGTTGAAGATGGTATCCATGTCCTTGCCCACCATCTGTGTTACCAGTTCAACCTTGCTGATGTCCTCAATATTGTATGTGCCCACCAGATGCCCGTTTCTCAGAATCGTCAGGCGGTCGCTGACCGCGTAGACCTGATCCAGGAAATGGGTAATGAAGATGATGCCCATGCCCTCTGCCCTGAGGTCGCGCATGACCTGGAAAAGCAGCTTTACCTCATTGTCATCCAGTGAGGAGGTCGGTTCATCCAGTATCAGGATTTTCGCCTGGATATCCACCGCGCGGGCAATGGAAACCATCTGCTGAACGGCCGTAGAATAATACGACAGCGGACGTGATACATCGATATCCAGATGGAAGCGCCGCATGAGCTCACGCGCCCGGCTGTTAATGGTGCGCCAGTCTATCTGACCAAATTTCATGGGCTGACGACCGACAAAGATGTTTTCGGCAACCGTCAGATTGGGACAGAGGTTCACCTCCTGGTACACCGTGGAAATCCCCAGCTCAATCGCATTCTGAGGACTCTGCGGCTGAATCTCCCTGCCATTCAGGATAATCGTTCCGCCATCCTTGTGATGAACGCCCGTCAGGCATTTAATCAGCGTGGATTTCCCGGCGCCGTTTTCACCCAGCAGGGAATGAATCTCGCCGGCTCGCAGACTGAAATCCACTTTATCCAGTGCCTTTACACCCGGAAACTGGATTTCGATCTGCCGCATTTCAAGAATATTATTGTCTGGCAAAGAGATCCCTCCTCCTTCATTTCGATCCTTCTGCCCGCCATTCGGCATTCGGCACGCAACCAGCCCATGATTAGAATACAGGGCGGACATATGTCCGCCCTGTCTGCAGGCTAATCAGAACCGAACAGCCTGTCTTCATTCAATTAATACTGACGCTGATCGATCACGTCTGCAGCCTTCACGGATACGACAGTACCCAAGTCGATTCCGCCGTCCATGTCATACACACCCTCTTCAGGATGGATAACCGTCTTGGACAGGGTCTCGCCGGCAATCAGCTTCTCGATGGTCTCAACAACGAACGGTCCATAGAGCGGAGTGCACTCGATCGTCGCGTTCATTTCACCTGCTACGATGGCATCAAAGGCAGCCTTAACGGAGTCGCAGCCAACAATGATGATGTCCTTGCCCGGAACCTTGCCGGCGGCCTTGATGGCGTCGATGGCGCCCAGAGCCATGTCGTCATTCTGAGCGATCAGAACGTCGATCTTGTCGATGGACTTCAGCCAGCTCTCCATGAGGGCCTGTCCTTCTGCACGGGTGAAGTTACCGGACTGCTGTCCGACAACGGTCATGTTCGGATATTCCTTGATGGCAGCCAGGTTGCCCTCGGTACGGCCGACCTGAGCGGATGCACCGGTGGTGCCTTCCATGATAACTACGTTCACTTTTTCATCGCCGCGGCCCTGAGCCTTCAGATATTCGCCGGCCCATGCCACCTGGCGGCGGCCTTCCTCAACGAAGTCTCCGCCGAATGCAGCGACGTAGTCGATCTGGTCGATGCAGTCCGGAAGACGGTCGATCAGGAGGAGCGGGATATCTTCATCATTGACCTCTTTGAGAACCTCTTCCCAGCCGGTGGAAACCACGCCGGTGAACAGGATCACGTCGACGCCCTGGGTGATGAAGTTGCGCAGTGCCTTGATCTGGTTTTCCTGCTTCTGCTGTGCATCATCATAAATCAGTTCCCAGCCCTCATGGCCCTCAATTGCGGCCTTGATGCTGTCCGTGTTGGCTGTACGCCAGTCAGACTCCTGACCGATTTGAGAGAAAGCAACTTTGTAACCATCTGCCATAGCAGACATCGCACCCAGCACCATCACGAGTGCCAGAGCCAGTGCAAACAGTTTCTTCATAGGTGAATACCTCCATTGATTTTTTGGCGAGTTCCTCTCGCTTCTGGTCAAAATTATAATGCAGTTTCACCAATTTGTAAAGAAGATTGATTTTGATTTTCAGTTAATATTTCTTTTGTTCTCAGCGGAATTTTTTCACTTTCCGCTTCAGACCAGTTGATTATTTTTCTGTTTCAGTCGAACTTTTTTCCTCCCGCTGTCCCCGGCGAAATTCACTCGGTGTCATCCCCGTCTGTTTTCTGAACAGATAGCTGAAATAATGCGGATCATTATACCCGACCGCCAGCGCGATTTCCGAGGAACGAAGCGATGTTGCCGAAAGCAGTTCCTTTGCCTTGTTCATCCGCAGCGTGGTCAGATATTCCGTGAACGTAATTCCCATCTGCTGGCTGAATACCGCCGAAAAACGGCTGTCACTGACTCCCACGTATTCACTGACATCCCGGAGCATCAGGTTGGGATCACTGTAATGCTGTGCCAGATAGGCACGGGCTCTTGGCAGCATCCCGCCGCCCTTTCCCGGACGATTGGCATCCCGGTATTCAAGCACGCACCGCAGCAGCGCCACGGCATCATCCAGGGGCAGCCGTCCGTCTGATTCCGTCAGGGTCTGTTCATACCGCAGTCCATCCGGCAGATCCGTGATTTTCCCGCCGGTTTCCCGGAGGATGCGGGAGGCGGTCATGAGCACCTCGATCCGCAGATAGGAATCCACCATCTCCGTGTGAAAGTCCTTCACGCTGAGCGTGGCCGCATATTCCCCGAGGATCCTTTCCGCCTCCGAGGCCTGGGCATACTGCAGACTTTCATAGAGTGGGCGAACATCCGCATCAGAGGGAACGATATCCCATTCCGCCAGCTCCTTGTTGCTGACCGCCGCAAAGCCTGTATAGCGGCCGCCGGAAACACACAGATGCCGGATATGCCGGGCCGTATGGGCTGAATCTGCCGCAAGGCCCAGGCGTGTCACCGTATCGCCGACACTGACCAGCGCTTTCTCGTACCCGATCCGCTGCAGTTCCGTCAGGACCGACCGGGCAAACGCGTACGCCTGTTCCTCCAGACTGAGTTCATCTCCGCCCAGAATCAGGGCCAGTGTTCCGTGCCGGCCCGCACAGACGTACACCCTGCCGCCGGTCCGCTCCGAAAGCGCATAAATGGTATCCTGTCCCACCGACAGGTCCTCTCCGTTTCCCTCCCAGGTAATATCCTCCGCCACGTACAGAGCCGCATTGAGTTCAATCCCGAGTTCCCTCAGCTGCTGCATATTGGCTCTTTCCTCTGCCTCATTCATCGTTTCGGAAAGAACGGTGGAGATCAGCTTCTCGCGCATGAACCGGTTGGTTCCTGCCAGACGGCGCCGGATATTTTCCTGCCGTTCATTTCGCTGGCGCTCCCTGTCAAGCCGCTGACCGGTGCGCTCCAGTGCATCCAGCAGATCCTGGGCGGAAATCGGTTTGAGCAGATATTCCTGAACGCCGAGGCTCATGGCCTGACGGGCATAATTGAAATCGTCATACCCGGAAATAATAATGATCTGAATCCACGGCATCTGCCGGGAAACCTCCGTTGCCAGCTGCATGCCGTCCATAAACGGCATCCGGACATCCGTCAGCAGAATGTCCGGCCGCTCATCCGCAATCATGGAGAGTGCAATTTCCCCGTCCGGTGCCTCACCCACCAGTGTAAAGCGCTCATCCTGCCAGATCTTGGAATTCCGGATTCCCTCACGGATTGCCACCTCATCATCCACCAGGAATACTTTATATGCCATCCTGAATCTCCTTCTTTACTTTTGACGGAACGCGGAACGTGACGGTCGTCCCCTGCCTTCCGCTCTCAATCTGCAGCCCGTCCGGCTGTCCGTAATAAAGGCGGATCCGCTGATCCACGTTGCGCAGGCCAAAACCGGACCCATTATGTCCCGGGAATTCCTGCGCACGGGGAATATCCGTTCCCTCCGCCAGACTGGTGCGAAGTGCCTCAAGGCGCTCAGGGCTCATTCCGGTTCCGTTATCCGTTACACTGAACACCATCATCCCGTTTTCCTCATGCCCGCTCACGATGATCTTTCCGCCGCCCCGGCGTTCCTTGATGCCGTGGTAAATGGCATTTTCCACCAGCGGCTGCAGGACCAGTTTCAGGATGGTATGTTCAAGCAGTCCGTTATCCACATCAATTTCATAATTCAGCACATCCCGGTACCGAACTTTCTGAATGGCCAGATAGCCGGACAGATGCTTCAGTTCCTCTTTGACCGGAATCCAGTCTTTTCCGGAGGACAGGGAGATGCGGAAAAAGTCCGAAAGCGCCTGCGTCAGATGAATGACTTCCTGATTATTCTCCTCCTCCGCCTGCCACAGAATGGTATCCAGCGTGTTATACAGAAAATGCGGATTCACCTGTGCCTGCAGGGTGCGCAGCTCCGCCTTTTTGAGGTTCTCCTGTTCGATCCGGTTCTGGCGGATCAGCTCCTGAATGCGGTCTGCCATCCGGTTCACGCTGGCCGTCAGGTCCCGCAGTTCTACGGTATCTGTCGGCTTTGCCCTGGCCTCCAGATGTCCGCCGGCCAGA
>DGWH01000027.1 GCA_002395225.1 Christensenella sp. UBA4263 | reverse complement strand
GCAGTCCGGACAGATGCGCGGCAAGGGCGGCAGGAATGCTCAGCCTGGTCAGGTGCCTGGCAATGGCGGATGGAATGTTCAGCCGGGTCAGATGCCTGGCATGGGAAACTGCAATCCGGGAATGCAGAACAGCGGAAACGGCATGATGCCCCGGGGCGGTACCGGCAGAGGAACCCGGTCTTTCCCGCAGATGAATCAGGGACAGAGCGGAATGTAAGCAGGCAATATCTGAATAAGAACAGACAGCGCCATCCCGTATGGGATGGCGCTGATTTGTCAAATGGCAGAGAATTTGTGATATAATGTGACCGGCAAACGGGTAATCGATGATTCAGAACAGGAGCCTGGAAATGAGACTGTTATTTGCGGAAGATGACCGATCGCTCTGCAAGGCGATGAAGACGATTCTGGAGCATGCCGGATATGCGGTGGACATTGTCCATAACGGACGGGATGCGCTGGATTATGCAGCAGGATATGACTATGACGGCATTATTCTGGACTGGATGATGCCGGCACCGGACGGACTGGCGGTGCTCAGGGAACTGCGGGGGAAGGGGGTATCCGTGCCCTGCCTGATGCTGACGGCCAGGGATGCGGTGGAGGACCGGGTGTCCGGCCTGGATGCGGGCGCGGATGACTATCTGCCCAAGCCCTTTGCCTCAAGTGAGCTGCTGGCCAGAATTCGGGCAATGCTGCGCCGGAAAGAGGATTTCCGGCAGGATAAAATGGCCTTTGCCAATGTGACGCTGGACCGTCAGAGCATGGTCCTTTGCTGCGGGGACAAAAGTACCCGGCTCAACAACAAGGCATTCCAGCTGATGGAGATGTTCATGGAGCAGCCGGGCAGAGTCTACAGCGTGGATCAGATCATGGAACGCGTATGGGGCTGGGATGCGGAGGCAGAGATGAATGCCCTGTGGGTGACCATCAGCAATCTGCGGAAAGTGTTGAATGAACTTGGCGCGGACCTGCAGATCAAGGCCAGCCGCGGGGTCGGCTATTCACTGGAGGAGATGACATGATTCAGGGAATCCGCCGGCAATTTATCCGGATTGCGGTTGCGGTGCTCTCCATCGCCATGATTTTCCTGGCGGGCGTTATCAATGTGGTCAACTATGTCAGTGTCCGCAGTGAGCTGCTGAAAACACTCGAGGACCTGTCTGCCCGGGAAATGGATGTGCAGCCGGGCAGAAGATCGCCGAACCGGCGTCAGCAGAACGCACTGGATGAGGCACGGTATTTTGTCGCACTGCGAAACGAAGAGGGCGAGATCTTCCTGATCGGCCGAACGCGGATTCAGAGCGGGACAACGGATGAACTGAAGGAGATTGCCGCCAGGGCGCTGGCATCCGGAAAAGAGAGCGGGACGGCAGGCAATTATCTTTTCATGACCCGGGCAGGAATGCGCGGCGTGATGGTGCTCCTTCTCAACATCGAGACCAAAATGGACAGTGTCCGCCGTCTCCTCCTGGTCTCCGCGGTGACCTGTCTGGGCGGAATTCTGCTGGCCTGGCTGACCATGTCGCTGATTTCGTCGAGGGCCATCCAGCCCATGATCCAGAATGCTATCCGGCAGAAACAGTTCATTACGGATGCCGGGCATGAGCTTAAAACGCCGCTCACGGTCATCTCAGCCAATATGGATGCACTGTCGCTGACCGTCAGGAAAAACGAATGGATTGAGGATACGCAGAAACAGGTATCCAATATGCGTGACCTTGTGAATAACCTGATCTATCTGTCAAGAATGGATGAGGAGGGGGCACAGCTGCACCGGGAGAACCTGAATTTTTCGGAACTGGTCACGGAACAGGCAGAATCTTTTCAGGGAATGGCCGATTTCATGGGTAAATCGTTCCGCCTCGCGGTTCGGAAGGAGATCTGCCTGACGGGGGACAGGGATGCCCTGAAACGTCTGATTTCACAGCTGTGCGAAAACGCGGTCAAGTACTCACCGGAGGAGGATACCATTGAACTGTCCCTGAATCAGGAGGGGCATACGGTGCGCCTGGTTTCGGAAAACGGCCTGACAGAGCCCCTCTCTCCGGATAATCTCAAACATCTTTTTGACCGGTTTTATCGGCCGGACAAGTCCCGCAGCAGGGAAAGCGGCGGGTATGGAATCGGTCTGTCCATGGCGCGGGCCATTATGGAGCGGCATGACGGACGGATCTGGGCGGAACAGACCGATCAGGGGCGAATCCGTTTTGTCTGTGAGTTTCCGGTGAAAAAGCGGTGAGCGGAGGCTGGTGCCCGTGGACATTGGATCGCACCGGGCGGGTACATGTTCTCGAAGGGAATGAGAGGCGAAGCAAAAACTGCCGCAACAAAGCCCGATATGCAGGTTCCTGCAATGTGCTTCAAGCGGCAGTTTTAATGAACGAAGAGCGGCCCTGTTGCAGCGGCAGTGATGTCAGGCCCAGGGCTCAGAGATCGTTGCTCCGGCAGGTGACTAAAGATGATTGCTGTAAAAGAGCGCATCAAAAAGCATGAACGCCGTTGACAACAAGGCTGTCAATATCAAGAAAGGCATTCTGGATCGGCTCCTGGTGATACTGGAAATAACCGTCAAAGATCTCCTGGGTCACCCCTTTTTGATCCCATTCACGCATTACATCACCGGTTGGACGGTTTTTGTGATTCGCATAACGCTCAATCAGAAAGAGAAAGAATTGCATTTCATCTGTCATCATATTTCACTCCTCAGGTAAGCTGAATTGCGCGGATCGCCCGTAACTTTTTCTACTTCCCACATGTCGAAGATGGCACGATCTGAAAACTCTGTCATGGCCAGACAAGCATCTTCCAGCATCGCATGGGTTTCAGAGATCAGGAAAGCACGGGCGGCATCCATTTGCTCCATCCCGTATTTTTGAATGATCATCCGGATGACACTTTTGTCGTAATAGTCCAGAGAATAGCAGGGAATCCTGGTCATACGCTTATCACCTCTTTGAAACGGAGCAGCGCAATGGCAGAATTGCTTTTAAAGGTATAATAAAAGCCTTTGCCAAAGTCCAGGTCACGCTGGATTTTGAGCAAGTGTGGCTCGCGAACGATCACATTGCTGCCATGATAGAGAATCATTCACCTCACTGGATAAACATTATTTTAGCATGAATCTCTTGATTGTTGCCACTTTTTTGGTTTACAATGATGCGGATGACAGAATTATCATACCATGACATCTGTGGTTCATCAAGATGTCATTCAAAAAGAGGACAGTATTGAAGAGTGAAACGCTCAAGCGTCTCAAGATCGACGAAGATACTTCACTGATCAACATAAATATCATATGCAATTTGAATAGCAAGTAAGTTTCGAGTCTAAAGTACAAAAAAATAAGGCCAATTATGGGTAAATTGCCTTAGATGTTCTTCAAAAAGGGCATAGTTATCCCATAAGTGTACCCCTACTCAATTGCTCCATAGTAATGAAGGGCGCTTTTTGCCTGAATGTATTCAATTGCTTCTTCAGTCAATGATTTTAATGTAAAATGTCCCTTTATTTTAGCAGCTAATCCCGAGATAGACTGACCACAAAAAGCGATAATTTTGCTAAAAGCCTGTGCCAGTTGCATAATAAGATCTGCAAATTGGGTAAGAATATAATGTATTTTCATTCCATTAGGGTCTTTACTGCATAAGTGTTCTATACGGAAATTCCCCTTCTTTTGACGACGAAAGCTTTCCTCAATATCCCATCTGGATCGCGCAGTACGAATAAACGAAGAAACGTTTTTTACTGTTAGTTCGATGTCACTAACCCATACAAATTTCTTTGTTTTCTCAACTATTTTGCCGTCTTCCTCTTCTTTATACAGGTATTCATACTTTAAAATATTGCAAACTTCAGGCTTCTCCGTAATAAGGTGCACATTATTGACATAATAGGCCGTTCCATTTTCCTTTGCCGCCTTCATCACTTTCACATAATCTTCGCCTTCAATGCCTTTTTCGAGTAAAAGTGAAAAATCCTCATACAGATTCTTCTGACTGCCGGATTTCAGGTTGATAATATAGTGCCATCCACTTTTTCTGCACAGTTCCATAAAGGGCATAGTGGCATAAAGACTGTCTGCTAATATAACAATTGGCAGGCGGGGATGATTCCCCTTAATTCGTGCCAGAAGTCTTTGCGCGGCTCGTTGCTCACAGTCCTGCTTTGAAACATCAGCCGATTCATTTTCGATAAATTCAGTACCAAGGCTGATTACAACATCAGGAGCAAGGATAATTTTCGCTTCCAGTACCTTATGATAAAAGTAAAGCCGTTCTTTTCCGGTTTCAGGGTCTTTACGTTTCACAACCAGATCATGTTCACAATGTCTCTCTTTGAAATAGGCATATCCTGTCCCGTCTATAATCACTCGCCAATATTTATTTTCAAAACGATACAAATTGAATGTCTTGCAACGAATAAGCGTAGATATCATGTCTGTAAGGATACTCTGTAATTGCGAGCCATCCAACTGCATGAGATAGTTATTTGCAGTCTGCCAGTCAGGCATCTCTTCCAGGCTGCAGCCGGCCAGAAACCCAAGATTAATGATAGCACTTTTCTCATTAAACGCCTCATTCATTTGGCGCATTGAAACAATAGAGCAGACGTTTTTCATAATTACCATCATAATGAGTACTGCCTGGGTATAATCACAAGAGCTGCGTCGAGGATCATCCATACTATTAAGCTTTTCGGCAAGGCCCGGGAAAAAGTGCATAAGTACCTTGGTAACTTCCGCAAATTCGTCGAATATTCTGGCATCTCGGCGTTCTGCTTTAGTAGTTCCGTTCATTTTATACCTCTTTTCTGAATCGGTATATCAGTTCTTGCCGATTAAGAGAAAAGGAAATTTATTTCATGATCTGATTACCTTGCTCTAACCAGCTACGTATTCTCTCATACTTACTTCTTAACTCATTTACTTCACGTGAAAGATCAAGTATAGATTCTTGTGATTTATGAAGCTGAACGATCGCATCTTTATACATAATTTCATAATTCTCGTTGGTTTCAGGAGGTAATGGAAACTTGGCCTTTTTGCCAGTTGAACTTCTGCCTCTCTTCCCTGTAGGAATGATTTCACCAGTTTCAGGATCAACCTTTCCTATTAACTTACGGTGCTTTTTCTTTTGATTAGCTTCAATATTCGTTTCTTCAATGATCTCATAAATGTATGTGATGCCAACCCGATTATCATACTGACGAACATAACTCATTTAAAAGCCTCCTGCTCTGAAATCTTAATACATAATTTCATATCTGTCAATACTTTGCAAGTAAATATTATGTAGTATGTATTTAGATTTTCTGCTTTTATTGTCGCGTCAGTATGATACCATGGCACGGTACTTTTTACATTCAACTACGAGAAAAAGATTTTTTCTCATAATGCAAAGAAGCACTGAAATAAAACCTATTTCAGTGCGAAAAAAAATTGACTCTTCAGTACTGCAAAAAGAGGAGAAAAACAGATGGCTCAAATGATTGAGGCCGGCCAAAGATTCAAGTGGTTTACAACCGTCAGAAAAACGGGACGAACCTATCGCAACAGTCCGGAGTGGGTCTGCCGGTGTACGTGCGGACGTGAAGTGAATGCTCCGGAATTTGCTCTGCGCAACGGCCAAGCAGGATGCTGCTATCCCTGTGCGGAGACAATGCAGATCATGCGTGCGGGAGGGAAGATTGAAGGACGGTCGGTTCAGCAAATCACGATAATGAAGGATACTGGTACGACCCAGAATCGAAGCAAGATTTACGAGTGCAAGTGTAACCTTTGCGGCAATCTGTTTCCAGCCAGATTTGTTGATCTCAGAAAAGGGCAGGTGGTCGCCTGTCCCGAGTGCGCCAAAAAGCTTCCGCCGCCGCCGGATCTGGGCATCAGATAAA
>DGWH01000154.1 GCA_002395225.1 Christensenella sp. UBA4263 | reverse complement strand
CGGGCAGATAGTCGATATGCTCCTGCATGTGGTACAGGATGTGCGTGAGCCTGGCTTTTGTGTCGTGCTCGGCCGAAAAGTCATGGGTCTTTTCCTTGTTCAGCTCTTCAGAAAAAACATGTTCGAAGATCTCGGCGCAGAACGATTCCAGCAGGGAACTCAGTGCTGCCCTTCAAAGAAAACAGATGATCATCTGCTGTACATGGAAGGGAAAAGCGCCTCTATGGTGCAGCCCCCCTCAGGACGGTTGGATGCGCTGATTCTGGCATGATGACGCCGGGCGATCTCCCTGGCAATGCTGAGTTCAAGCCCAGTTCCATGAGGATTCGCTGCATCCGATGTGCTGTAGAAGCGATCGAAGATGTAGGGGAGGTCTTTGATGCCACTGAGAGACAAAGAAGGCCCCTGTGCCCTGTCTGGTTTTTGATACCAGCCCGGACGCAGGGAATGTTTGTCCTTTTAGAGTCGGTTTTATTCCCACTCGACCGTTGCCGGCGGTTTTGTGGTAATGTCGTAAACGATCCGGTTAACATGCGGCACTTCGTTCACAATTCGTGAGGAAATGGAATCAAGGACCTCATAGGGAAGTTTGGCCCAGTCGACGGTCATGAAATCATCGGTGGTCACGGCGCGGAGGGCGAGCACATAGTCGTGCGTCCGTTCATCGCCCATGACACCGACGGATTTTGTATTGGTAAGGACGGTGAAGTACTGGCTGATGGTTTTGCCGAGGCCTGCTTTCTGAATCTCCTCCCGCAGAATGGCATCGCTCTCCCGGACAATGTCCACCTTTTCCGGCGTGATCTCTCCCATGATTCGAATGGCAAGCCCGGGACCCGGAAAAGGCTGACGCCAGACCAGATCTGCCGGAAGGCCCAGCGATTCACCCAATTGCCTGACTTCGTCCTTAAAGAGCATGCGAAGCGGCTCGATGAGCCCGCCGGTAAACAGTGCGGAGACATCCTCCGGGAGACCGCCCACATTATGATGGGATTTGATAACGGCGCTGCCTTTTACGGAGCCGGATTCAATGACATCCGGATAGATGGTTCCCTGAGCAAGGAAACGGGTATTGGCCTGCTGCCGGGCCTGCTTAGAGAAGGTGTTTACGAATTCACTGCCGATCATCTTCCGTTTCTGTTCCGGATCGGAAACGCCGCGCAGCTTGTCCATGAACGCCTGACCGGCATCGACGGTGATCAGGTTTACCGGGAACTGCTCCGTGAACACCTTCCGGATGGATTCGGTTTCACCTTTTCGCATGAATCCGTGATTGACATACACACAGGTCAGCTGCCGCCCAATGGCTCTTGACAGAAGGGCGGCAGCGACGGAGGAATCAACGCCCCCGGAAAGACCCAGCAGGACCCGGTCAGTGGGACCGACTTTCTTCCGGATGGAAAGAACGGCATTGTCGATAAAGGCCGACATGGTCCAGTCTCCGCGGCAATGACAGATTTCGTAGAGGAAATTGTGCAGAATCATCTGTCCTTCTTCGGAATGAGTTACCTCGGGATGAAACTGGACGGCATAGATCTGCTTTTCCGGATTCTGCATTGCACAGAAGGCACAGTTTGAACTGGACGCAACGGAGGTAAAGCCGGCGGGTGCCTGGGTTACGGCATACGTATGGCTCATCCAGACGCAGGAGGTGGGATGCATGTGATGGAACAGCGGGGAAGAGAGGTCAAATGTGACACTGACCCGGCCGTATTCCCGCTGAGCGGCTTTTTCGACCGTTCCGCCGAGTGCGTGCGCCGTGAACTGCATGCCATAACAGATGCCGAGGATGGGAACAGAGCAGTTAAAAATCTCCGGGTCCAGGGCCGGTGCATCCGGATCCAGAACAGACGCCGGTCCGCCGGAAAAGATGATTCCTGCCGGATGTTGGTCAAGAATGGTCTGAATGGGCGAGCTAAAGGGCAGTACTTCGCAGTAGACATGTTCCTCGCGAATCCGCCTGGCGATCAGCTGGGTATACTGTGCGCCGAAGTCGATGATGATGATTTTCTGAAAGTTATCCAATACAATACCTCCCGGGGCAGGTTACAGTGAGTGAAAGAAACAGCGTGTATTTTACCGCATCGCTCTTTTTTAGACAAGTGGCTACGCAGAGTGCCTGGAATATGGTAGAATGCAGCTGTCAAACTTTGGAAAGAGATGAGAATGATGAAATTAAACCAGGATACCATTGCCGCTCAGTCGACTGTTTCGGGGGAGGGCGGGATTGCCATTATCCGGATCAGCGGTCCGGAGAGTATCGGGATTATCCGGAAAGTTTTTCGCTCCGCCTCCGGACGGGAACCGGAGCCCCGGCATCTTCAGTACGGACATGTGGTCTGGCAGGGAGAGGTCATTGATGAGGTGATGGCGGTCCTTTTGCCGGGCAGGCATACCTATACGGCAGAGGACATGGCGGAGATTCAGTGTCATGGCTCCCAGTTCATTGTCAACCGGATTCTTTCTGTATTGATGGAATGCGGTGCGCGGCTGGCCGAGCCCGGCGAGTTTTCCTATCGTGCCTTTGTCAATGGCCGGATCGATCTGACACAGGCAGAGGCTGTCATGCGTCTGATTCACTCATCCGGGGAACGGTCACGCCGAAGCGCCATGAGGCAGATGGACGGAGCGGTATCCCGGGAAATCCGGAAAATTCAGGCAGATCTGGCGGATCTCAGTGCCGGACTGGCGGCGTATATCGATTTTCCGGATGAGGTGGATGAGGCGGAAACGGCGGACAATCTCCACCGGAAATGCCTGGAGATGGCGGATCGGCTGGAACGTGAATGCAGCGAAAAAAAGGGACGGATTGAGGACGAAGGAATCTATGTGGCACTGTGCGGAAAACCGAATGCGGGGAAGAGCAGTCTCCTCAACAAACTGGTGGGACAGGAACGCGCCATTGTCACCGAAATTCCCGGAACCACCCGGGATATCCTTCGCGAATCGGTGATGATGAACGGCATCCGTTTTACCCTGACGGATACGGCAGGACTGCGGGAGACGGATAACCCGGTTGAAAAGATCGGGGTGGAACGCGCCAGAGAAGCCATTGATACGGCGGATGTACGAATGCTGCTGATCGACAGTTCGGAGATGCCGGATGACTCCGTACGGAAAATGATTGAGGAAACCCGGCCGGATCTGATCCTGATCAGCAAGGAAGACATTTCCAGGGAAGAACCTTCCCGGGAAATTCTTCAGATGATCGGACAGATTCCGTTCATCCAGATTTCTGCCTATTCGGATACCGGTGTGGAGGCGCTGAAAAAATGGCTGTGTGACCGGGCAGATATGGATCTGTCAAAAGAGGCGGTCTTTTCTCAGACGAGACACGTGGAGGCGGCAAAGAGAGCGGCCTCACACCTGCGGGCGTGTGCCGGATCCATTGAAAACGAGATGCCGCTGGATCTTGTCAACATCGACCTGATGGCCGCTATGGAGGAAATCGGGCAGGTGACAGGGGAAAATGCAGCGGAAACCGTCATTGACCGGGTGTTCAGTCAGTTCTGCGTGGGGAAGTAAAATGTTTCACGTGAAACATTTTTGAATGAGAAAAAGGCCTCAAATGTTTCACGTGAAACATTTGAGGAAAATGCATCGGACAGGGAAAACCAAAACAGGCGGAATGTTTCACGTGAAACATTCCGCCTGTTTTTAATCGGTATTGCGAACCAGTTCGGCATAAATGCCGTTTTGCTGAATGAGCGCGTCATGGGTGCCGTGTTCGTGAATGCCTTTATCGTCAATGACAATGATTTCATCCGCGTTCTTGATGGTGGAAAGCCGGTGGGCGATGACAAGGGTAGTCCGGTTTTCATACAGCCGGCGGAACGCGTGCTGGATCTTTCGTTCCGTGGTCGTATCCAGTGCGCTGGTGGCCTCATCCAGGATCAAAATACGAGGGTTGAGGAGGAAGACGCGGGCAATGGAGATGCGCTGTTTCTGTCCGCCGGACAGGCGAACACCGCGCTCGCCGACTTCGGTCTGGTAACCATCCGGCAGGGCAAGAATATCATCATGAATCTCGGCAAATTTGGCGGCCTCAATGACCTCTTCCATGGTGGCATCCATTTTCCCGTACCGGATGTTGTCCAGAATGGTTCCGGCAAAGAGGAACACATCCTGCTGGACAATGCCGATGGAGGAACGAAGATCCTTCAGCGCGATCTGACGGATATCCATGCCGTCAATGCAGATGGAGCCGCCGGAGATGTCGTAGAAGCGGGGAATCAGCTGGCAAAGGGTTGATTTGCCGCTGCCGCTGGGGCCCACAATGGCCAGCATGCGCCCGGCCGGAATCTGCAGATTGATGTGGGAGAGAACCGTGGGCTTGTCGGCGTCATAGGAGAAGGTGACATCCCTGAATTCAATATTGCCATCGATTCGGTCCGGATGAATGGCATTGGGTGCATCGACAATCTCCGGTTTCTCGTGCATGATCTCAAGGAAACGGGAGAAACCGGCCATGCCCTGTGTGAACATCTCTGTGAAGTTGGTCAGGCGCCGGATGGGGGACTGAATGCTGGCCACGTACATATTGAAGGTGATGAGCGTGGTGATATCCATCTGTTTGGCCATGATGAAGGCGGAGCCGCAGCAGATGATCAGGAGACTCATCAGGTTGAGCATAAAGTCCGTTCCGCTCATAAAGCCGGCCATCACATGGTAGTAATCCTTTTTGGCTTTCACATATTCGCCGGAACAGGCACTGAATTTCTCGATCTCAAAGGATTCGCTGCAGAAGGCCTTGGCGGTCCGGACACCGGTGAGGGAGGTTTCAATTTCTGTATTGATCAGGGCGGTTTTCTGCTTGACGGTTTTGGAGGCACGCATCATGCTTCTGCGCCGGTTGGCAATGAACAGGATAATCAGGGGAACACAGACAAGGAGAATCAGGGAAAGGACGGGCTGAATGGCAAAGAGGACAATGAACGCACCGATCAGTGTCACGAAGGAAATGAACAGATCCTCCGGTCCGTGATGGGCCAGCTCGGTGATGTCAAAGAGATCCGTGGTGACACGGGAAAGAAGCTGCCCGGTCCGGTGGCGGTCAAAGAAGGAAAAACTCAGCGTCTGCATATGGGAAAAGAGGGTATTGCGCATGTCCGCTTCGATCTTGACGCCCATATAGTGTCCGAAATAGGTCACAATCCACTGAAAAACGGTGCGGAGACAGAATCCGAGGACCATGAGAATCAGAACCCGGACAAAGGCCTGTACGGCACCGGCGGGAATGTGAACGTAGAGGATGCGCCGCGTCAGGTAGGGAAACAGCACGTCGACAAGCGCCACCAGAAAGGCGCAGCACATATCAAGGAGGAAGAGTTTCCGGTGAGGCCGGTAGAAATGGAAAAATTCGCGAAGCGCGGCTTTTGTATCCCGAAAGGGTGAATATTTCTGCATAGCTGACCTGCCTGTAAGGTTACTTCTTAGAGGAGAGAATGTTGAAAACGACGCTGTGCTCGGTAATAAAAGGGCCGTCCTGGACGAAAAAGAGGGTTCCGGTGACCGGGGTTTTCAACACCTCCCGGATCGACCCGTCCAGCGGGTTCATGATAAAGCCCAGCTGTTCTCCCTTGCGGACATGCGCACCGGCCAGCTTGACACGGCGGAAAAGCCCGGCGGTGGTGGCCGAAACGGAGGTCAGATCGGAGGTGCTGATGATGGTGGAAAGCTGGCCGGGGACGGATTCACTGCGGATGATGCCCCGGGTATTGAGAAACCGGATGATGGACCGGATGGTCTGTTCGGCCGCGTTTTCATCGATTTCGGTGGTCTTTCCGGCATAGAGGGAATAGGCCTGGGTTCCGGCCAGCTGCCAGTTGTAGTTGAGGGTGGTATGGTCAGCCATACGCGGCTCACGGACGTACACGTAGGGCAGTCCGAATTCAAGTCCCAGTTCGGGATTCTGATGGCCGGTGTTCATCATGCGCACATGCGGGATGAACGATCCCGGCTGATAGAAACTGGTCAGCTGAACGCCGTAGAGATAGCTGCTGACGCGCTCCAGAAGGGCGTGGGCAATCCGCTCGGTGGTTGAACCGGCCGGGTCGCCGGGAAAGCGGCGGTTAATGTCCATGTTCTCAGGCCCCCAGAGGCGGGTTCCTGTATTCATGGAGGCGCCAATGGCGGTGGGGATAATGGTGACGGTCTTCCCGGAAATGATGCCGCCGTCCTTTTCAATGTCCCGCAGAATGGAGACCAGACGCGCGCAGACGTAGAGCTGCTGAATTTCATCGCCGCGGAGTGCGCCGACGATGATGCAGCTCTTCTCGCCTTTCCCGAACCGGAACATGCGAATCGTCATGTCCTCACGGAAATAGGAGGGGACGGTGAGGAGAATTTCTTTTTTCATACGGACGCCTCCTCTCCAATGCGGGCAAGCAGCGTGCCCGGATAGACCGCGGAATAGGCCCGCTGGGTAAAGACCAGACCGCTGCAGGGAGCGGGAACGGACTCAAGGACGGTTCCCTCCAGGGCAGAGATGATGTACCCCAGGGACTGACCGGCGCAGACGCGTTCTCCCAGATGATTTTGGGGAACATAGATCCCGGCGTGTTCACAGGTAATCCGGGAAATGTTCCGGCCGGAATACAGGACGGGAACCGGCCGGTCCGGTGTGATGAAACTGGCAGAGTCCGTCCACAGGCCCAGGTCATGCATTTTGCTGAGGATTCCGGAAACAACGCGGTCACTGTCCGATTCAGGAAGATAAGAGCGGGTATCCACCTCAAGAATAAATGCATCCCGGCCCAGATGGGACAGAGAACCGGTCAGGGAGGAGCGGAAAGAAGGTTTATCCGGATATACCCAGATCAGATCCGGGCACAGGGACATGACTTTTGGAATCTGTTCTTCGTGCGCGCCAAAGTGCATCCGGACCTCGAACAGCTCATTTTTTTCATTGGTGCTGGCATGGATATCAAGAATGAGATCCGCCTCCAGGACGTCGTTCAGGATGTGCCAGCACATGGTTTCAAGGGGGGTTCCGTCCTCTGAACCGGGAAAGGCCCGGTTCATATCCAGACGGGGATGGGCGGGAACCATGCGCTCGTACAGATCCAGTCCGAGGGGATTGAGCATGGGGTAAAGATCCACCGTCCCGTTCAGAAAGTCCGGATGGTCCTGAATGGCGCGGGACAGTTTGTAGAGAATCAGCTGTCCCAGCATTTCATCTCCGTGAATCCCGGAGGTGATACAGATTCTGGGCCCGGGGGTGCCGGAACTGAGACGACAGCGGCGAATGCGCCACGGTTCATCAATGGGGAGAGAGGCATCTGCAATTGTGGTGATTTCTTTAATGAAATTCATACCTTGAACCTCGCAAGTAAACAAACAGTCTGAGGACAGAATTATTGGCATGCTATCACAAATACGTAAAACATGCAAGAAAAATAAGGAATATTTCATAATTAAACAAGATAAAAGG